>NZ_SLVT01000009.1:0-279147 GCF_004345505.1 Micromonospora sp. CNZ303
AAACGCTCGGCTGGGACACCCCAGCCGAGCGCCTCGCTAAGCTCCTAGCCGTCACCGACTAGCCAACGCGTTGCAACGACCCCTTGAAACCGCCGGACCCGGGGCCTTCCTGGGGTGTTCTGCTGCGTCAGCAGTCGAAGTACATGGCGAACTCGTGCGGGGTCGGGCGCAGGCGCACCGGGTCGACCTCGTTGGTGCGCTTCCACTCAATCCAGGTCGAGATCAGGTCGGGGGTGAACACCCCGCCGTCGAGCAGGTAGTCGTGGTCGGCTTCGAGGGAGTCGAGCACCGCCGACAGCGAGCCCGGCACCTGCTTGACGTCGCCCCACTCCTCCGGCGGCAGGTCGTAGAGGTCCTTGTCGATCGGCGCCGGCGGCTCGATCTTGCTCTTGATGCCGTCGAGGCCGGCCATCATCATCGCCGAGAAGGCCAGGTAGACGTTGGCCGACGGGTCCGGCACGCGGAACTCGACGCGCTTGGCCTTCGGGTTGCTGCCCGTCACCGGGATGCGGGTGCAGGCGGAACGGTTGCGCTGCGAGTAGACCAGGTTGACCGGTGCCTCGAAGCCCGGCACCAGCCGGCGGTACGAGTTGACCGTCGGGTTGGTGAAGGCGAGCAGCGACGGGGCGTGGTGCAGCAGGCCGCCGATGTACCAGCGGGCCATGTCGGACAGGCCGGCGTAGCCGGTCTCGTCGTAGAACAGCGGCTCGCCGTTGAGCCACAGGCTCTGGTGGGTGTGCATGCCGGAGCCGTTGTCGCCGAAGAGCGGCTTCGGCATGAAGGTCGCGGTCTTGCCGTTGGCCCAGGTCTCGTTCTTCACGATGTACTTGAAGAGCTGGAGCTGGTCGGCCGCGTGCAGCAGCGTCGAGAACCGGTAGTTGATCTCGGACTGGCCGGCGGTGCCCACCTCGTGGTGCGAGCGCTCCACGGTGAATCCGCTGTCGACCAGCCGGCGCACGATGCTGTCGCGCAGGTCGGCGAGGTGGTCGACCGGCGGCACCGGGAAGTAGCCGCCCTTGTACGCGGTCTTGTAGCCGCGGTTGCCGCCCGGCTCCTCGCGGCCGGTGTTCCAGGCGCCCTCGATCGAGTCGATGTAGTAGAACGACTGGTGCGCCGAGGTCTCGTGGCGGATGGAGTCGAAGATGTAGAACTCCGCCTCCGCCCCGAAGTACGCGGTGTCGGCGATGCCGCTGGCGGCCAGGTAGGCCTCGGCCTTCTTCGCCACGTTGCGCGGGTCCCGGCTGTAGGCCTCGCGGGTGAACGGGTCGTGGATGAAGAAGTTGAGCGCGAGGGTCTTCTGCGCCCGGAAGGGGTCGATGAAGGCGGTGGCGACGTCCGGGAGCAGGAGCATGTCCGACTCGTGGATCGCCTGGAAACCGCGGATCGACGACCCGTCGAAGGCCAGGCCCTCGGTGAAGAAGGCATCGTCGACGGACTCGACCGGCAGGTTGAAGTGCTGCATCACGCCGGGCAGGTCACAGAATCGTACGTCGACGAACCTCACGTCCTCGTTCTTGAGGTATCGCAGGAGTTCCTCGGGATTGGCGAACACACGTCCTCCTGGCACGTCCACGGGTGGCTAGGCTCTTGGCGACGCTATGGCCGCGCGGTTGCCCGGCCATGTCTTGAGTGTTTCTGCCGTGTTACGTCCCTCGCGGAGCGTCATCCGCGCCGCTCGGGCGGGCCGGACCGGGCGACGGGACACCACCGGCTGTGCCATTCTATTGACACTTGCTCGCTTTCGCCCCTTTTTGTTGCCCGGGTGCGGGCTACCGTCCCCGATCCGTCCATACCCCCTGGATACCCTTGACCGTTGTGACCAAGCCGCATGATCGCCCCGTACCGCCCGCGTCGGATCCCGCCTTCACGCCGCCCAGCCTGGGGCGCCGGTTCGGCGCGCTGGTGATCGACTGGGTGCTCTGCCTGCTCGTCGCCGGGGGCTTCGCCGACCCGGTCCGCGACGGGTGGGCGCCCGTGCTGGTGCTGATCGTCGAGTACGGCTTCTTCCTCGGGCTCTTCGCGCAGACGCCGGGCATGTTCATCACGAAGGTCCGCTGTGTCGCCTGGGCCGATGGCGGTCGCATCGGGGTGGCCCGGGCCCTGCTGCGCGGCCTGCTGCTCGCCCTGGTCGTTCCGGCCCTGCTGATGGACGGCCACCGTCGCGGCCTGCACGACCGCCTGGCGGGCTCCGTCGTCACCGACGCCCCCCGCCCCTGAGACGCACGAAGAGCCGGGCCCCGCGAGCAGGCCCGGCTCTTTCGCGTACGCGTCGGAAGGTCAGCGACCGCGCGTCTGGCGGAACGCGCCCCGCGCGGGTCGCATGTTCTTCGGGATCGCGCCCTTGGGCATCTGCGGGCGGGCGGTGAGCGCCTTGAGCCGCTTGTCCAGCGAGTTGACGTCCTTGCCGCTGAGGTTGCGCGGCAGCCGCATCAGCGTCATGCGCAGCTTGCGGATCGGCAGCTCGCCCTCCTCCTGCCCGATCACGTAGTCGAAGAGCGGGGCGGAGCCGATCACCTTCGCCAGCCGCCGCTTCTCCTGGCCGAGCAGCCCGCGTACCCGCTGCGGGTTGCCCTCCGCCAGCAGGATCACCCCGGGCCGGCCGATGACCAGGTGGACCATGTCCATCTGCGTGGTGGAGCTGACCGCCGGGGTGACCCGCCAGTCGCCCCGCATGCTCTCCATGATCTGGGCCGCCGCGCCGGGCTGCCCCTCGGCGGCGTTCATCATCGCCCGGTTGGACCGCAGGTTGAGCACGATCAGCAGGCAGAGCAGGGCGAACAGGATGCCCAGCGGCAGCCAGATCCAGCCCCAGAGCAGGACCGCGACCACGGTGAGCGCGAGCGGGATCAGCACCGCGCCGGCGGCCAACGGCGCGAACCACCGGTCCTGCTTGGCGGTGAACTTGAACACCATCCCGATCTGCTTCAGCCGCTGGCCGAACGAGACCTTCTCCTGGGGCTTTGCCAT
Organism: Micromonospora sp. CNZ303; assembly: GCF_004345505.1. Lineage (NCBI taxonomy): Bacteria > Bacillati > Actinomycetota > Actinomycetes > Micromonosporales > Micromonosporaceae > Micromonospora > Micromonospora sp. CNZ303. Next base: position 2,968 of record NZ_SLVT01000009.1, read on the forward strand.
GCCGCAGAGTCTAGTGGTCGCCGCACGTCGCGTTGTCCGCGGCCGGGCTGAGCACCGTACGCCGCTGTACCGCCGCCGGGGCCGGGAGCAGGACGGTGGATCGGGCGGCCCCGAACCAACCTGCCGTCCGTGTCCGGCCCGCGCCGCCTCCAGCTCCGCGCCCGGCCGCGCCGGTTCCAGCTCCGCGCCGGGCTGCGGCTCGGTCGGGCCCACCCCACCGCTCAGGAACTGGTGGACCGCGCCCTGGTCTGGGCGGAAGCTTCGGTCAGGGGCGGGGCAGGTAGATCCGCCAGCCGGGGACGGTGACCAGGTCGAGCGCGGCCGGGTCGGTGCGACGGCGCTCGTCCAGGCGGGCCGCCAGCGGCGAGCCGGCCGGCGCGACCCAGGCCGGTGCCGTCGACTGGCGCACCGCCCGGCGGTACGGCAGGTACCGGTCGTGCCCCGGGCGCAGGTCGTCGTTGACGACCGCGCAGAGCACGTCCTCGCGGGTGGCGAAGGTGAGCCGGTTGCAGGTCCAGTAGCCGCCGTACACGTGCCGGACGCCCCGCTGGCGCAGCGCGGCGACCAGTCCGGCGTGCCGGGCCTCGGCGGCGCGGGCGGCCGGCGCGGCGTCGACCGCGCCGGCGGTGGCCACGGCTGCGGTGCCCAGCGTCGCCGCGAGCACCAGCACCGCCGCGACACCCGTCACGCCCCGGCGGGCGGCCGACCAGAGCGGCCAGAGCAGGGCCGGAACGGAGATGAGCAGGCAGGACAGGTACCGGGAGCTTTCCACCGGCGTGCGCCCCGCAGCACTGCTGGCCGTGTACAGGGCGAGCGTCAAGACGGCCGCGCCCACGAGACCGAGCCGCACCGCACCGCTCGCCGCCGCGCTGGATCTTGGACAGTTGCCGTCAGTCCTGAACGGCAACTGTCCAAGATCTGCGACGGGTGGGCGCAGCGCGCGCCAGGCCGAGAAGGCCGCCGCGAGGAGCAGCAGCGGGAGGGCGACCGCCCACCACGACTGGCCGGGCGTGCAGTGGCTCGGGGAGCAGAAGCCCATGCCCAGCGGCGGGCCGAGCACCAGCCCGCCGTGCAGCCGGTCCGCCCAGCCGGCGGGCTGCCCGGAGCCGCCGGCGACGAGCACCGCCGCGACCGGATTGCGCCCCGTCGCCAGGCTGTGCACCAGCAGCGGCGCGGCCCCGACGAGCGCGGCGGCACCGAGCAGCACGCCGGCGCGGCCGCGCAGTTCCCGCCAGCCGTACGCGAGAAGCACCGCGCCGGTCGCCGCCACGTACGGCAGCACCAGCGGGTCCACCCAGAGCATCAGCCCGGCCAGGAAGCCCCACCCCGCCCAGCGCGGCAGCCGGCGTCCCGGGCGGCCGGCCGCCAGGTCGTACGCCAGCACGGCCAGCGCCACCCCGGCCGCGTTCATCTCCGGGTAGCCGCCCCCGGCGATGAGCTGGTTCTTCACCACCCGGTCCGAGCCGAGCGCCAGCAGCGCCACGACGAGCAGGGCGAACCAGTGGTCCCCGGTCAGCCGCAGCGTCAGTCGCCAGGCGAGCACGACGAAGACCGCGTACAGGGCGAGGGTGGGCAGGCGCAGCCCGAGCGTCGACGGGCCGACCAGCGCGAACACCGGCGCGGCCAGGTAGGCCTCCAGCGTGCCCATGTACGCCTGGCCGTAGAACCAGACGGGGAACTCCTGCCCGCGGGAGATGTGCAGCGCGGCCAGGCCCATGGTGGCCTCGTCGCTGTTGGTCGGCGGCGCGTCGTGCAGCAGCAGCCCGAGGCGGTAGCCGGTCCCGGCCACGACGGCGAGCACGGCGAGGACGGTCGGCAGTACGGGCCGCCGGTCGGGCGGGAGCGCGGGACGCGAGTCACGCCACCGCTGGCGTACGCCGACCGTCATGAGCCGATCATGGCAGTTTGCCGCCGGCCCGTGGTCGAACGGTGCCGGCGCGTCGCCGGGGTGGTCAGCCGGCGGTGACCGGAAGGCCCTCGCGGGCCTCGAGCGCCTGCCGGTAGAGCTGCCCGGCCCGGTACGACGAGCGCACCAGCGGCCCGCTCATCACGCCCGCGAAGCCGATCTCCTCGGCCTCCTCGCGCAGCTCGACGAACTCCTCCGGCTTGACCCAGCGGGTGACCGGGTGGTGCCGGGGGGTGGGGCGCAGGTACTGCGTGATGGTGATCAGCTCGCAGCCGGCCTCGTGCAGGTCGCGCAGCGCCTGGGAGACCTCGGCGCGCTCCTCGCCCATGCCCAGGATCAGGTTGGACTTGGTGACCAGCCCGTCGGCGCGGGCCTGCCGGATCACGTCCAGCGACCGCTCGTAGCGGAAGGCCGGCCGGATCCGCTTGAAGATCCTCGGCACGGTCTCCACGTTGTGGGCGAGCACCTCCGGCCGGGCGCCGAAGACCTCGGCGAGCTGCTCGGGGACCGCGTTGAAGTCGGGGATCAGCAGCTCGACGCCGCAGCCCGGCTGGAGGGCGTGGATCTGCCGGACGGTCTCGGCGTAGAGCCACGCGCCGCCGTCGGGCAGGTCGTCGCGGGCCACGCCGGTGATGGTCGCGTAGCGCAGGCCCATCGAGACCACCGACTCGGCGACGCGGCGCGGCTCGTCGGCGTCGAACTCGGCCGGCTTGCCGGTGTCGATCTGGCAGAAGTCGCAGCGCCGGGTGCACTGGTCGCCACCGATGAGGAAGGTGGCCTCCCGGTCCTCCCAGCACTCGTAGATGTTGGGGCAGCCGGCCTCCTGGCAGACGGTGTGCAGCCCTTCGCGCGAGACGAGCCCGCGCAGCTGGGTGTACTCCGGCCCCATCTTGGCCTTGACCTTGATCCACGGCGGTTTGCGCTCGATCGGTGTCTCGGCGTTGCGCGCCTCGATCCGCAGGAGACGCCGCCCCTCGGGGGCGGGCGTCGTCGTGCGCGCTGCCTGGCCGGTCGTCGGCGCGGAGTGCTCGATCGTCACAAAACCGAGCCTACGCCCGACGGCCGCCGTCGATGTAGCTCGGGCGACCGGCGTCACCCCGGGAGTCTTGTGACGCCGGACACCGGGGTCGGGAAAAACCAGTCACAGGAGCCTCGGCGGGGGTGCTAGCGTGCCCGCCAGAGCTGTGACGGAGCCGAGTAGCGCCCCGACCCGCCAGTTGAAGAGAGCCGCCGGTTGCTGCGAGGCGGTCTGGCACCGGGCCCGCGAAGACCCTCCCGAGCTGCGGGAAGAACGGCGGATGGCCGGCGCGCCGCGCGCCTGCGCGGGCAGGCCGCACCGCCCAGTAGAGCCCGCCCGGCTGGCCCCGGTGAAAAGGCGACGAACGAGGCCCCCGTTTCGCGGGGGCGAAGGTGTGGTGGCACCGCGAGGTTTCCCGCTCGCCCACACCTGACGGGGTTGGGGCGACGCCCGCCACCGGAGCTGGCAGGCGTCGCGATCGACCGAGAGGCAGCCCTGCCATGCAACGTGTCCTGTCCCGCCAACTCTCCGCCCATGTCGGCGTACCCGTCCGGATCGCCGGCTGGGTGCACCGCCGCCGGCTGCTCAAGTCGGTGGCCTTCCTGATCGTCCGGGACGCCGCCGGCCTGACCCAGGTGGTGGTCACCGACCCGGCCGTCCGTGCCGAGGTGGAGGCACTCACCGAGGAGACGGTCGTCGAGGTCACCGGCACGGTGGTCGCGAACCCGACCGCGCCCGCCGGGGTCGAGCTGACCGCGCCGACGGTACGACCACTCGGCCCGCCCGCCGTACCGCCGCCGTTCGACCTGTACCGGCCGGCACTCACCGCGAGCCTGCCCACCCAGCTCGACCACGCGCCGGTCGCGCTGCGCCACCCGACCCGGGCGGCGGCGCTGCGCGTCTCGGCGGCGGCGGTGGCGGGGTTCCGGGCCACGCTCGAGGCCCGCGAGTTCGTGGAGATCCACACCCCGAAGGTGGTGGGCTCGTCCACCGAGAGCGGGGCGAACGTCTTCGCGCTGGACTGGTTCGGCCGGCCCGCGTACCTGGCGCAGTCGCCGCAGTTCTACAAGCAGCTCATGGTCGGCGTCTTCGAGCGCGTCTACGAGGTGGGGCCGGTGTTCCGGGCCGAGCCGCACGACACCGTCCGGCACCTGGCGCAGTACACCTCGCTCGACGCCGAGCTGGGCTTCGTCGCCGACCACCGGGACGTCATGGCCGTGCTGCGGCACACCGTGGCCGGCATGCTCGACGCGGTACGCGAGCGGGCCGGGGGTGCGCTCGCGACCCTCGGGGTGTCGGCTCCGGACGTGCCGGCCGAGATCCCCGCCGTGCACTTCACCGAGGCGCTCAGGATCGCGGGCGCGCCGGCCGACGAGCCGGACCTCGCCCCGGCGCACGAGCGGGCGCTGGGCGAGTGGGCGCGGCGGGAGCACGGGTCGGAGTTCCTCTTCGTCACCGGGTACCCGATGGCGAAGCGGCCCTTCTACACCCACCCGGACCCGGCGCGGCCCGCGTACTCCAACGGGTTCGACCTGCTCTTCCGTGGCCTGGAGCTGGTGACGGGCGGGCAGCGGCTGCACCGGCACGCCGACTACCTGGCGGCGCTCGCCGCCCGGGGCGAGCCCGTCGAGCCGTACGCCGGTTACGTCGACGCGTTCCGGCACGGCATGCCCCCGCACGGCGGCTTCGCCATCGGCCTGGAACGCTTCGTGGCCCGCCTCACGGGCGCGGCCAACGTCCGGGAGGTGACCGCCTTCCCCCGGGACCTCCACCGCCTGACCCCCTGACGCGTGGGAGCCGGGCCCTGACCCCTCCCGGGGTCGTGGGCCCGACTCGTCAGTGGTGGCCGATCCTCTTGTCGGCTCCGATTGGTCAGAGGGTCGGTAAACCTGCTGGCCCCTCCGGCGCGTGTAGAACCCGACGGAGAGGACACGCAGCCGATGCGAGCGGACGATGAGCGGCAGTTCACCTGCTGGGTCGAGGCGCGGGCGCCAGCGTTGCGGCGTACGGCCTTCCTGATCTGCGGTGACTGGCACGCCGCCGACGACGCCGCGCAGACCGCCCTGACAAAGCTCTACCTGGCGTGGCCCCGCCTGACCCGGCGGGACGACATCGACGGATATGCCTGGCGTGTGCTGGTCCGTTCGGTGACCGACGAGTGGCGTCGGCCGTGGCGGCGGCGGGAACGGTCGGTCGACCTGGTGCCAGACCGGGCGGCCGACGACCCGACGGGACAGGTGGACCAGCAGCGGGCGGTGCTCGACGCGCTGGCCCGCCTGCCCGGTCGGCAACGCGCCGCGTTGGTGCTCCGTTTCTGGCAGGACCTGTCGGTCGAACAGACCGCGGCCGTGCTCGGATGCAGCGTCGGTGCCGTCAAGAGTCACACCTCCCGCGGCCTGCACACGCTCCGGGGCCACCTGCGGGAGGCGGACCTGAGGGAGTCGGAGGAAGTGTGATGGGCATGGACGATCAGGACATCCGGCGACTGCTCTCGACGGCACTGGGCAGCGAACCGCCAAACCGGTTCGAGGCTGCGGGCGTCGTTGCGCGCGGGCGGCGCGCCCGGATCCGCCGCCGGTTCGCCGCGTCAGCAGGGGCCGCGGTGGCCGTGGCCGCGCTCACGCTCCCGCTGGCCGCCGCGCAGCGCCCAGCGGATACGCGGTCCGCCGCGCCCGCCCCCTCCAGCGTCGAGCCGACGCCGTTCCCGACCGGCACGGCGCCGCCACCGCCGGCCTCCGGGTCGTCGTCACCCGCCCCGCCGCCGTCGCCCGATCCGACTGGGCCGGTCGTGCTTACGGCCGGCTGCGCGACGGCCGATCCAGGGGCGGCCAACCCGGACGAGCATGGCCTGCCGGCCAATCAGCCGAGGCTCATGGACGTCCACGCACGCCTGGAGCCGGAGGCGAAGAGGAGGTTCCGGAAGGTGTACGCGGGAATGCGCCTCGCGTCGCCGCGCGACCGGGTCGAGGTGTTCCGCAAGCCATCGCCGGCGTTCGACCGCTGGGTGCTCCGCGAGTTCGCCGACGAGTGCGTGGAGGTCCGCGACGCCGCGTACTCGGCGGTGGAGATCAGCTCCCGGGCGGATCAGGTCATGGCTGACCGGGCGTACTGGGCGGGACGGAACATCGAGATCGTCTCGGTCAGCTACGACTACACCGGTCGCACGCTGCCCGTCGCGGTCCTCGGTGACGTCGCCCGGGCCCGCGCCGAATTCCCCGAACGGTACGGCGCGGGCGTGCCCGTCGAGGTCAGTGAAGCCGTCGGTCGACCCCGTCCCCTCGTCGGCACCGCACCGGCGGCCTCGGTGCCGGGCGACGTCACCAGATAGGGGGCCGGGCGGGAATCAGGTCGTGACGAGGGTGGGCAGGTGGCGCTCCACGACCGGCAGTACGTCGGCCACGGGCACCGGGCGGCCCAGCTCGGCGGTGAGCGAGGTGACCCCGGCGTCGCGGATGCCGCAGGGCACGATCCGGTCGAAGTGGCCGAGGTCGCAGTCGCAGTTGATGGAGAAGCCGTGCAGGGTCACCCCGCGGGCGACCCGGATGCCGATGGCCGCCACCTTGCGCGCCGGGCCCCGGTCGTCCTCGGGCACCCAGACCCCGCTGCGCCCCTCCACCCGGCCGGCGGTCAGCCCGAACTCGGCGCAGACGTCGATCAGCAGCTGCTCGGTGCGGCGGACGTAGGCGACCACGTCGACCGGGTCGGGCAACCGCACGATGGGGTAGCCGACCAGCTGCCCCGGGCCGTGCCAGGTGATCTTGCCGCCCCGGTCCACGTCGACGACCGGGGTGCCGTCCATGGGGCGGTCCCACGGCTCCGTGCGCTTGCCGGCGGTGTAGACGCTGGGGTGCTCCAGCAGCAGCACGGTGTCGCCCTGCTCGCCGGCCACCACCGACTCGTGCAGCCGGCGCTGCTCGTCCCAGGCGGCCTGGTAGTCGAGGACACCGGCGCGGACGGCCGTGAGGCCGGGGGTCGTCGTGGTCACGCCGCCAAGCCTAGACCCGTACCGGTCGGTCACCAGCGGTGACGCGGCTCACGACGGGACCCGGCGGCGGGGCCGGCCGCCCGCGATCGGCCGGGGCGGCGGCTCAGCCCTGCGGGACCCGCCACAGCCACACGTCGTCCACCCGCTCGGGCGGGCCGAGCAGCGCGGTCACGGTACGCAGGATCGCCTCCTCGTCGACCGGCCACTTCGCCCCGTGCACCTCGTCGGCCAGCACGACCGTCTCGACGCGCCAGTGCCGCAGGTCAGCGCGGACCTCCTCGATGCTGCCCTCGGTGATGATCGGGACCAGCCCGTCCCGGCCGGCCTGGTCCACCAGTGCGCCGAACGGGCGCGGCACCGGGCCGATCCGCCCCCGGCCGTCGGGGCCACCGGGGCCGAGGAAGAAGCCGGAGGGGATCGCGAACTCGCCCTGCCGGTGTGCCAGGGCGTACGCCTGCCAGCGCTGGCCGTCGGGGTAGACGTCGAGGGTCAGCGGTACCGGGGTCAGCACCCCGCCGGGGGAGACGTACTCCCGCCAGGTCCCGGCAGTGATGAAGCGCGGGATCGGCTCGCGCTCGATGGTCAGCAGCGGGGTCGGCGCCAGCGGCAGCAGCGCCAGTGCGAACCCCGCCCACCAGGCCAGCCGCGTCCGGCGGTGCCGGGGCGGGTCGGCGCGGAGCTGGTCGACGGCGTACGCGAGCAGCACCCCGATCACCGGTGCCACGATCAGCGCCAGCCGGGCGGGCAGGGCGGCGTTCACCACCGGCAGGTGCCCGAGCAGGTCGAACGGCATCGGCAGGTCGACGCGCCGCCCGTCGAGCTTGGCCACGGGGCCGAACGAGAGCACCGTGAAGACGGCGGCGGTCACGCCCAGCGCCCAGAGCGTGGCCCGGCGGCCCGCGTCGGCGCGGCGCCACAGCAGCACGAAGCAGGCGACGGCGAGCAGCAGCAGGGGAATGCCGAAGAAGGAGTTCTCCTCGGTCGGGTTCGGCGCCAGTTGGGTGCCCAGCCCCGCCTCTCCGGCGAGCGACCGGCGCGGGTACGCCCCGTAGGCGACGACGTCCTCGGAGTGGATGACCGCGTCGAAGCCGGTGCCGTGGAAGCGCTGCGGGCCGGCGAAGTGCAGCCACAGCGGGTACGCCAGCAGCACCCCCGCGACGACGGCGGTGACGCCGAGGCCGCGCAGGAAGGTCGGCAGCACCGCGCGGGCCTCGGCGCGGTGGGCCGGGTGCAGCGCCCAGACCGCGACGAAGACGCCGAGCGCCAGCGCGGTGAAGAAGAGCCCCTCGGCGGCGATGGAGAAGGCGACGGCGACGAGCACGCCGAGGATCGCGCCGTCGCGCAGCGGGTGCCGGGAGCGGCGGAGCGCGAAGGTCCGCCAGATCAGCAGCGGCACCAGCCAGCCCGCCGTCCAGTTCAGGTGGGCGTTGGCGTGCGAGACCATGCCGGGGGAGAAGCCGATGAACAGCCCACCGACGGCGGCGGCGAGCGGGCTGCGGACCAGGTGCCGGGAGAGCAGCCAGTACCAGGCGAACGCGGTGGCGGCCAGGTTGAGGGTGAGGATCACCAGGAACGTGGCGGGGGGCCCGATCAGGTACGTCAGCGGCGCGAAGACCACCGCGTACACGGTGATCGAGGTGTTGACCGCGAGGTTCACCCCGTCGGGGACGTTGACCAGGTACGTGAAGAGCGGGTTGTCGCCGTGAGTCACCGCGTGGCCGCCGAAGGCCAACAGCCACTCGAATAGCGCCTGGTCGCTGGAGTTGACCGTGATGGCGCGGCCGTTCGGGTCCAGCCACAGCCCGCTGGTCACCCAGACGGCGAGCGCCAGCGCGACCAGCGCCACGATCAGGTCGGCCCGCCGGTGGCGGACGACGCGGGGCGGCGAGGCCGGCGAAGGCGCCAGGGACGGGGAGGTCGGCACGCAGCGGACGTTACCAACCGCACCGGGGCACGCCGGTCAGGACGCACATCCTCCGGGCGCGGAATGTGTGACCGTGCCCCATGTCACACCATCGACGCATCGACGTAACGTCGCGGCAATTCGCGGGTGACCCAGTTCACACCCCGTCCCCAGGAGGCCCCGTGCGCCGCTACCCGTCCCTGTTCTCCCGGCTGACCGGCGCGGTCGCCGGGATGGTCCTCGCCGCCGCCGCGGTGGCGACCGTCGCCGCCCCTGCCCAGGCCGCCACCCTCACCCAGGTCACCAACTTCGGCTCCAACCCCGGCAACCTCGCCATGTACGCGTACCGGCCGGACAACCTGCCGGCGGGAGCCCCGGCCGTCGTGCTGCTGCACGGCTGCACCCAGAACGCGGCCGGCTACTTCGCCAACTCCGGCTGGCAGAAGTTCGCCGACCAGTGGAAGTTCACCCTGATCGTGCCGCAGCAGTCCAGCGCCAACCAGCCGCTGAGCTGCTTCAACTGGTTCGTCGAGCAGGACATCACCCGAGGCTCCGGCGAGGCCCTGTCGATCAGGCAGATGGTCGACCACGCCAGGAACAACTACGGCACCGACGCCCGCCGGGTGTTCGTCAGCGGCCTCTCCGCCGGCGGGGGGATGAGCGCGGTCATGCTGGCCACCTACCCGGACGTGTTCGCCGCCGGCTCGGTCGTCGCCGGCCTGCCGTACCGCTGCTCCCCGCCCGCCTCCACCAGCACCTGCCAGTACAGCGGCGTGAACAAGACCCCGCAGCAGTGGGGTGACCTGGTCCGGGCCGCGTACCCCGGGCACACCGGCCCGCGCCCCCGGGTCGCCATCTGGCACGGCACGTCGGACTCCACCGTCGTGCCGGCCAACGCCACCGAACTGCGCGACCAGTGGACCAACGTCCGGGGCGTCCCGCAGACCCCCACCAGCACCGCGTCGCTGCCCGCCAACACCAGCCTGGAGGTGTACGGCAACAACGACGTCCGCGTCTACCGGGTCTCCGGCATGGGTCACGGCACCCCGGTCGACCCGGGCCCGGGCGCCGAGCAGTGCGGCACCGCCGCCGCGTACCTGCTCGACACCATCTGCTCGGCGTACCACGACGCGGTCTTCTTCGGCCTGAACGGCGGGACGAACCCCACCCCGACGCCGACGGCGAGCCCCACCGCGTCCCCGACCGCGAGCCCCACGGCCTCCCCGACCGCCAGCCCGACCACGGCGCCGACCTGCGTCACGGCCAGCAACTACGCGCACGTCGCCGCCGGGCGCGCCTACCAGTCCGGCGGCTACGCCTACGCCAACGGCTCGAACCAGCGGATGGGCCTCTACAACACCTTCTACACCAGCACCCTCAAGCAGACCGGCCCCAACCACTGGGTGATCGGCTGCTGATCCCGCTCCCGGCGCGTCGATCATGACGTTGTCGTCACCCCGCCCCGCGCGGCGTGACGACAACGTCATGCTCGACCGGATCAGGGGGCGGTGAGGGCCGCGTGCAACGCGGCGGCCAGGGTGGGGTGGCGGTAGGTGAAGCCGGCCCCGGTGAGCACGCCCGGGAGGACGCGGGTGCTGGTCAGCGCCTCGTGCGCGAAGCCGCCCAGCACCACCTTCAACGCCAGCGCCGGGATCGGGACGATCGCCGGCCGGCGCAGCTGCCGGGCCAGCTCCCGGGTGAACTCGGCGTTGGTCACCGGGGCCGGCCCGACCAGGTTGACCGGCCCCACCAGGTCGTCGCGGTCCAGCACGAACCGCGCGGCGTCCAGCCAGTCCGCCATGGAGATCCACGGCAGCCACTGCCGGCCGCTGCCGAGCCGCCCGGCGATACCCAGCCGGAACGGCAGCAGCTGCGGCTTGAGCAGCCCGCCGTCGCGGTGCAGCGGCAGGCCGATGCGCAGCCGTACGACGCGTACGCCCGCGTCCTCGGCCGGCCGGGTCGCGGCCTCCCAGACCCGGCAGACGTCGGCCAGGAAGCCCTCGCCCGCCGGGGCGTCCTCCTCGACCGCCCGGTCGCCGGTGTTGCCGTACCAGCCGACCGCCGAGGAGTTGAGCAGTGTCCTCGGCCGGTCGGCCTCGGGCAGGCCGGCGACGGTGATCGCCAGCGTGGTGGTGGTGTCGACCCGGCTGGACCGGATCAGCTGCCGGTACTCGTCGTTCCACCGCTTGTCGCCCACGCCCGCGCCGGCCAGGTTGACGACCGCGTCCGCCTCCGCCACCACCGCCGGGTCGAGCTGCGCGGCGGACGGGTTCCACTGCCGCTCGTCGGCGGTGCGCGGCGGCCGGCGGACCAGCCGGGTGACCTGGTGGCCGTCCGCCGTGAGCCGGTCGACCAGCCGGGTGCCGAGGAAGCCGGACGCGCCGGCCATGAGGATCCGCATGCTCCCATCTTCGGGTACGGACGGCGGATCGGATGCGCTGTGGCGGGCGCGCACCGCACCGGGCGCGACGCCGCCGGCCGGCCGGCGGCGTCGCGCCGGATCAGCAGCCGGCGGTACGCGTGTAGTTCCGCGTCCCGAAGTAGAGGGCCAGGTTGCCGCTGAAGCGCACCTTGATGTCGCTGCCGTTGAGGCGCTGCTCGTAGTGCAGGTGGGAGCCGGAGGAGCCGCCGCTGTTGCCCACGTAGCCGATGGTGGTGCTGTAGCCGACGGACTGGCCGACCGAGACGTTGAACCCGCTGAGGTGGGCGTAGTAGGTGGTGTACCCGTTGCCGTGGTTGATCCGCACGTACCGGCCGTAGCTGGTGTCGCCGAGGTTGGCGACGACGTCCACCGTGCCCGGGGCGCTGGCCTTGACCGGATCGCCGTGGTCGTTGGTCCGGTTGAAGTCGATCGCGTACTGCGGGCTGTGGGCGGTGCGGGTCTGGCCGGACCACGTCTGGTTGCACGGGAACGGCGTGCGGAACGACGGCGCGGCGGCGGCGGGCGACGCCGGCACCAGGAACGCGGCGGTCGCCAGCACGGCGACGCTGAGGGAACTCGTCAGGCGGGTACGCATCCGAACCTCCACGATCATAACCTTCGATCTATCTGCCGGATGATGTCAGAAAGTTTCGATGACCGGAAGCGTCCCCGCCCCGAAGTGCCGTCGATGCGTCGCTCAGGCGGCGAGGCGGGCCAGCACCGGCGTGAGCGGGTCGAGCGCGTCCTCGCGTACGACGAAGCGGGTGACGCCCCAGCGGCGCCGGTGTTCGGCGACCGCCGCGACGATCTCGTCCTCCGTGCCGATCAGCACGAATGGCGTCGCGAGCAGCTCGGCGACGGTCAGGCCGATCCGCTCGGCGGTCGGCGCGGCGGCGGCCTCGGCGTCGTCGGTGACGACGACGTGCTGCACGAGCGCCTCCAGCACCGGCGGCTCGGCCCGCCCCCGCGCTCCGGCGGCGACGCAGGCCAGTTGTGCCTCGATGTCCGCCTCGCGCCAGCGCACGTCGTGCCGGTGGCCGTCGGGCAGCGTGCGCCCCAGGCCGGACAGCCCGACCACATCGGCGTGCGCGCCGGCCCAGCGCAGCATCGCCGAGTTCGCCGTGCCGAGGGTGAACGGGATCCGCCGCTGCACCGGGCGCGGGGTCTCCAGCCGCGCGCCCCGCAGCACCAGGTCGGGGGAGTCGACGGTGACCTCCTCGCCGTCGAGCAGGGCCAGGACGGCGTCCGCCACGGCCAGGCAGCGGCGTACCCGACCGGCGACGTCGGGGCGCTCCCGGCCGACCGCGCGCCACTCGGCGGGGGTGTGGCCGGCGCCGAGGCCGAACCGGGCCCGCCCGCCGGAGAGCAGGTCGAGGGAGGCCACGTCCGAGGCGAGCAGCATCGGCTCGCGGACGCCGGCGTTCGAGACGTACGAGCCCAGGCCGATCGTCGAGGTCACCGCCGCCGCGGCGGCCAGCGAGACGAAGGGGGACGCCGCCGAACCCGGATGGTCGGCGGTGAACAGGGCGTCGAAGCCGGCCGCCTCGACCCGCCGGGCCAGCTCCAGCCAGCTCGGGCCGTCGGACGGGATCGCCTGGAGGGTGAAGGTAGCCATGGACCCACCCTGCCGGGCCCGAGCCCGCCGGCAAAGCCCGACGGGGGCGATTCTGCTACCGGCAGACCTACCCGTGCTGCGGCGGGAAGGAGGCCCGGTGCCGCCCTCGGGGCCGGCGGACCGGCCGGACGGAGACCAACTCCTCCAGCCCGACGAAGTCGGTCGGGTTGGTGGTGTAGAGCGACAGCCCGTTCGCGTACGCGATGGAGGCGATCATCAGGTCCGCCAGCCGGCGGCGGGTGGTGCGGCCCGTGGCCAGGACCGCACTGGTGACCAGGCCGAAGGCCCGCGCGGCCTCGGCGTCGAAGGGCAGCGGCTCGAACACGGCCTCGGCATGCTGGAGGACGCTGGTCCGCCGGGCCCGCTCGGCGCGGTCGTCGGTGTGGTGCGGGCCGGCGGAGAGCTCCGCGAGCGTCACCGCGCTGATCACCATCTGCTCGGGCAGGTCCTCCGGGCCGAGGGCGCCGAGATGGATCACGACGTTCGTGTCGATCAGGCCACGGACCGGCGCCTCACCACTCACGGCTGAACGGGTCCTGCTCGACCGACGAATCGATGTCCGCGCGGAACCTCTCGTCGTCGAGTACGGGGGCCGTCGCGAAGGCGGCGAGCACCTCAGCCCGGGGGACGAACGTGCGCCGGCGCAGCGGGATGAGCTTTCCGACGGGGGTGCCGTTGCGCGTGATGACGAAGGACTCGCCGGACTCGACGTGCCGCATGATCGCGCCCGAGTCGTTGCGCAGTTCCCGCTGCGTTATCTCCCGGTGGGCGTGCTCTGCCACGACACGATCCTAGTCCAGGGTGCTACGGAGTGCTACGACCTGGCGGGGGAGCGGTGTGCTCCGGGCCCGAGTGTCAGGTCGACGGCTCATCCGGGGCGGGCTCGCGCCAGCGGGCGCGCCAGGCGGCCTCGTGCGCCTCGTGGGTGCTCTTCTCCTCGAAGACCATTTCGCGCAGGGCACGTCGGGAATCCGCCATGACCACCGCCTCGACGGCCACCAGGCCGACGCAGATCGCGGTGAGCAGGGTGAGGGCGGCCAACCCCGGCAGCCGTTGGCCGACGGGAAGGGTGGCGGCCAACAGCAGCACGGCACCGACCCTGGTCCACGAGACGGTGCGCAGGGTGCGCCACTGGAACAGCATGTTCGCGCACAGGTAGCAGGCGACCCCGCCGAACAGCAGCAGGACGCCGGGGCCCTGCGTGGGGTCCCCGACGGGCGTGCCCGGATCGGCGACCTGGTGCACGATCTCCTCGGCGCCGAGGGCGAACAGGATGATCCCGGCGATCATCGGCAGGTACATGTAGGCGTACGCGTCGCGGGCCATCGAGACCCGGGGCCGGCCCTCGGCCGCGTGCAGGGCTATCCGGGCGGCCGGTGCGATCACGTCGTAGTGCGCCCACCACAGCGCGGCCGTGAAGAAGATGCCGAGCACCGCCGCGGCGACCGCCGGCCAGGTCGGGGGCTGGCCGAGCAGGTTGCTGCCGACGCCGACGGAGATGACGGACTCGCCCAGGGCGATGATCAGGATCAGGTCGTAGCGCTCGGTCCAGTGCTCGGCGGAGGTCACCGTCCAGCCCCAGGCACCGGCGACCAGGCCCATGCCGTACTGGAGCAGGACGACGCTGACCCAGAGGCCGTCGCGCAGCATCGCCGCCAGGCCCGGGTCCTCGATCTGCGGCGGGATCAGCGCGGCGGCCGTGAGCAGCAGGGTGCTGACCGTAACCTCTGGGGAGTACTTCAGCAGCAGCCGCCGCTCCCCGGGTCTCTCCTGCGCGACGTGCCAGTACAGCGCCAGGTGCACGCCCCGGATCACCACGTAGCTCAGCGCGACCACCATCGGTCCGGCGGCCACGTCGGTCGCGTCGCTGAAGGCCTGGGGGAGCGACAGCGCGAAGCAGAACAGCGCCGCCATGCCGACGACCATCAGCACCGGTACGAAGCCCTCGCCGAGCCGTACCCGCGTGGCGACCACGCAGTGGACGACCCAGCACCACCAGAGCACGGCGAGCACGAGCAGGGCGTGTGCGAGCTGATAGCCGGAGATGTGGGCGGCGGTGGCCCGCGTGATGATGAAGAACGAGAAGACGAAGACCAGGTCGAAGAAGACCTCGAACCGGTCGACCCGGGCGCCGGGGGCGATCGAGACGGCCGGTCCCAGCCGCTCGCGCCACCGGATGCCGCCCACCTCATCCACTCTGGCAGTGCCCTGTCGCCGCCGGGCCGGAATCGCGTGAGCCTGCCGAGGGCCATAGGGCGGCGGTGGACGGGGCGGCCCGAACGGCGACGGGCGCCCCGGTCGGTGACCGGGGCGCCCGTCGGGTGGTCCAGGCGGGAACTACAGGCCGAGCTCGGCCTCGAAGTTGCCCGACTCCAGCCGCTCCTTGACGGCGACCAGGAAGCGGGCGGCGTCCGCGCCGTCGATCAGCCGGTGGTCGTACGACAGGGCCAGGTAGACCATCGAACGGACGGCGATGACCTCGCCCAGCTCCGGGTCGTTGACGACGACCGGACGCTTGACCACGGCACCCGTGCCGAGCATCGCCGACTGCGGCGACGGCACGATCGGGGTGTCGAAGAGGGCACCCCGGCTGCCGGTGTTGGTCAGCGTGAAGGTCGCCCCGGCGATCTCGTCCGGGCTGATCTTGTTGGTCCGGGTGCGCTCGGCCAGGTCGGCGATCCGCTTGGCGATGCCACCCAGGTTCAGGTCGCCCGCGCCGTGGATCACCGGCACCATCAGGCCCCGCTCGGTGTCCACGGCGATGCCGAGGTTCTCCGAGTCCGGGTAGGTGATCGTGCCGGCGTCGAGGTCCATGCTGGCGTTGACGATCGGGTACGCCTGCAGCGCCTCGACCGCCGCGAGGGCGAAGAACGGCAGGAACGACAGCTTTACGCCGTGCCGCTGCTGGAACGACTCCTTGGCCTGCGCCCGCAGCTTGGCGACCTTGGTGACGTCCACCTCGACCACCGTGGTCAGCTGCGCCATCTCGTGCAGCGACTGCTGCATCCGCTTGGCGATCGTCGCGCGGATCCGGGGAAGCTTCTCGGTGCTGCCACGCTTGGCGCTCGGCTGCGGCTTGGCGGCCGGCTTGGCCGGGGCCGCCGCGGCGGGCTGCTGCGCCGGAGCCGGCGCGGCCTTGGCCGCCTTCGCCTTCTCCGCCGCCTCCAGCACGTCCTGCTTGCGGATCCGGCCGCCGACGCCGGTGCCGTTGACCGAGGAGAGGTCGACGCCGTGCTCGCTGGCCAGCTTGCGCACCAGCGGGGTCACGTAGCCGGCGGCCTC
Source organism: Micromonospora sp. CNZ303 (assembly GCF_004345505.1). Lineage (NCBI taxonomy): Bacteria > Bacillati > Actinomycetota > Actinomycetes > Micromonosporales > Micromonosporaceae > Micromonospora > Micromonospora sp. CNZ303. The sequence goes on from NZ_SLVT01000009.1 coordinate 19,099, forward strand.
CTCGCCGCCGCCCTGGGCGGGCGCCGACGGGCGCTGCGGGGCCGGGGCCGACGGCACGGCCTTCTGCTCGGCCTGCGCGGGCTGCGCCGAGGTCTCGGCCTCCGCCGACGGCTCGTTGTACGACATGCCCGGGGTCGGCTCCTCGACCTTGGGCTCCGGCTTGGCCTCGGCCTTCGGCTCGGGCTTCGGCTCGGGCTTGGCCTCTGCCTTGGGCTCCGCCTTCGGCTCGGGCTTCGCCTCGGCCGGGGCGGCGCCGGCGGCACCGATCACGGCCAGGTCGGCGCCGACCGCGGCGGTCTCGTCCTCGGGAACCTTGATCTCCAGGACCGTGCCGGCCACCGGCGACGGGATCTCGGTGTCGACCTTGTCGGTGGAGACCTCCAGCAGCGGCTCGTCCACCTCGACGGTGTCGCCGACCTGCTTGAGCCAGCGGGTGACGGTGCCCTCGGTGACGCTCTCGCCCAGGGCCGGCATCTTGACCGGGGTGCCCTCGCCCGACGGCGCCGGCGCAGCCTGCGCCTGGGTCTCCGGCTCCTCGACGGCCGGCTGCTCCGCCTCGGCCTGCGGCTCCTCGGCGGCCTCGGCGGCCTCCTCGGCCGGCTCCTCCTGCTGCGGGGCGGTCTCGCCGCCGCCGGTGGACTCGCCCTCGCCCGCGATCACGGCCAGCTCGCTGCCGACCTCGGCGGTCTCGTCCTCGCCGACCACGATCCGGCTCAGCACGCCCGCCGCCGGGGACGGGATCTCGGTGTCGACCTTGTCGGTCGACACCTCGAGCAGGGGCTCGTCGACCTCGACGGTGTCGCCCTCCTGCTTGAGCCAGCGCGTGACGGTGCCCTCGGTGACGCTCTCACCGAGCCGGGGCATGGTGACCGATACCGGCATCTTCAAAGACTCCTTCATTCCCCTGGTGGGATCATCGCCCGTCGCCGGACGCCGCGGTTGTCGTGATCAGGCGTGTGCGTGCAGCGGCTTGCCGGCGAGCGCCAGGTGCGCCTCGCCCAGGGCCTCGTTCTGCGTCGGGTGGGCGTGCACGAGCTGCGCCACCTCGGCCGGGTACGCCTCCCAGTTGTAGATGAGCTGCGCCTCGCCGACCATCTCACCGACCCGGGCGCCGACCATGTGCACGCCGACGACGGGGCCGTCCTCCACCCGGACGAGCTTGACGAAGCCGGCCGTCTTGAGGATCTGGCTCTTGCCGTTGCCGCCCAGGTTGTAGTTGTAGGTCTTGACCTTGTCGGCGCCGTACTGCTCCTTGGCCTTCGCCTCGGTCAGGCCGACCGACGCCAGCTCCGGGTCGGAGTAGGTGACGCGGGGGATGCCGACCTCGTCGATGACGGCCGGGTTCTGCCCGGCGATCTCCTCGGCGACGAAGATGCCCTGCTGGAAGCCCCGATGGGCGAGCTGGAGGCCGGGCACGATGTCGCCGACGGCGTAGACGTTCGGCACGCTGGTGCGCAGCCGCTCGTCGGTCAGCACGTAGCCGCGGTCCATCTTGACGCCCTGCTCCTCGTAGCCGAGGTCGGCGGTGTTCGGGCCGCGGCCGACGGCGACCAGCAGCAGCTCGGCCTCGACGGTGTCACCGCCGGCGATGGTGACCTTGACGCCCTTGTCGGTCTTCTCGACCTTCTCGAACGGCTTGCCGACCTTGAAGTTGATCTTGCGCTTGCGGAACGCCCGCTCCAGCGCCTTCGAGGACTCCTCGTCCTCGGCCGCGACCAGCCGGGGGAGCGCCTCGACGATCGTGACGTCCACCCCGAAGGACTTCCACACGCTGGCGAACTCGACGCCGATCACGCCACCACCGAGCACGATCGCCGAGGCCGGGACCCGGTCGAGGGTGAGCGCGTGGTCGCTGGTGATGACCCGCTCGCCGTCGACCTCCAGGCCGGGCAGGCTCTTGGCGTACGAACCGGAGGCCAGCACGATGTTGCGGCCGGTGTAGCGCTTGCCGTCGACCTCGACGACGTTCTTGCCGACCAGCTTGCCGTGGCCCTCGACGATGGTGATCGACTTGTTGCCCTTGAGCATGCCCTGCAGGCCCTTGTAGAGCCGGGAGATCACGCCGTCCTTGTAGGCGTTGACCCCCGCCATGTCGATGCCGACCAGCTCGGCCTTCACGCCGAACTGCTCCGACTCGCGGGTCTGGTCGGCGATCTCGGCCGCGTGCAGCAGCGCCTTGGTCGGGATGCAACCGTTGTGCAGGCAGGTGCCGCCGAGCTTGCCCTTCTCGACCAGCGCGACCTTCAGGCCCAGCTGGACGGCGCGCAGGGCGGTCGCGTAGCCGCCGCTGCCACCTCCGAGGATGACGATGTCGAAGGTTGCGTCGTTCGGCTCGCTCACGTTCAACTCCCAGGTCGCGTCACTGCTTCGGGGGTCACGGCGGGGCAACACGGGCACACCCCACCTCGGTCATCTTGTCACCACCGCCCGCCGCCCGCGTAGTGAGGTGCCCAACGACACGTCCGTGACACGTACGCTTGGCACTGGCTTCGATGACGGACTGAGGGGGAGACGCTCGGTGGGACTGTTCCGGCGACGCAAGAAGACGCGGGCGGTCAGCCTCGACCGGGCCGCCGACCGCGCCGATCTGGAGCACCTGGAGGGCTTCGTCCGCAGCCGGCGCGGGGTCGAGGCCTACATCGAGCCGCGGACCACCGTCACCGAGACCACGGTCATGCTGATCGCCGACGACGGGGAGTGGACCCGCCGTCGCATCGACGGCCCCGACGGCGCCCGCCGCTTCGCGTACCGGATGGGCATCCCCGTCTACGACGTGCGGCTGATGGGCTACCCGCAGCGGATGCGCGACTACAACGAGCGCCGCAAGCGCCGCCCCGAGCTGTTCTGAGCCGGACCGCACCCGCCGGGTGGAACGCAAGGAGGGCCCCTCGTCGACGAGGGGCCCTCCTTCGCGTACGTCAGCCGTTGGCGGCGACGTCCTCCACCAGCTGGACGAGCGTGCGGACCGGCACGCCCGTGCCGCCCTTGGTCCAGTAGCCGGTCGCCTCGCCCGAGTGGTAGCTCGGGCCCGCGATGTCGATGTGGGCCCAGTCGACGTCGGCGCTGACGAACTCCCGCAGGAACACCCCGCCCTGGAGCATGTGGCCCGCCCGGTCCATGCCGGCGTTGACCTGGGAGATGTCGGCGACGTCGGAGTCCATGCCCTTGCGCACGTCGTCCGGCAGCGGCATCGGCCAGGCCGGCTCGCCGACCGCGTCGCCGGCGATGCGGACCCGCTCGCACAGCTCGGGGCTGCCCATCACGCCGGCGATCCGCTTGCCCAGCGCGACGACCTGCCCGCCGGTGAGGGTGGAGGTCTCGAAGAGGTAGTCGCAGCCGTCCTCGCAGGCCCGCGCCATCGCGTCGCCCAGGATCATCCGGCCCTCGGCGTCGGTGTTGAGCACCTCCACCTTCTTGCCGTTGTACATGCTGATCACGTCACCCGGCCGGTACGACCGCCCGGACGGCATGTTCTCCGCCATCGGCAGGTAGGCCGTCACGGCCACCGACGGCTTGAGCGCGGCGACCGCCAGCATGGTGGCGGCCACCGCGGCGGCGCCTCCCATGTCGGACTTCATCTCCCACATGCCCTGCGCCGGCTTGATCGAGATGCCGCCGGTGTCGAAGGTGATGCCCTTGCCGACGAGCGCCACCCGCTTGCCGTTGCCGCCCCCGGCCGGGGTGTAGGTCAGCTTCACCAGCCGCGGCGGGGCCTCCGAGCCCTGCCCGACGGCGATGATGCCGCCGTAGCCGCCGGCGGCCAGGGCCGCCTCGTCGAGGACCTCGACCGTCAGGCCGGCCTCCCGGGCGGAGTCCGCCACCGAGTCGGCGAACGACGGCGGGCGCAGCTCGTTCGGGGCGGTGTTGACCCAGTCCCGGCTGCGCCGGACCGCGCCGCACACCACCTGGGCGCGGGCGATCTCGGCCTGGGCGCCGGCGTCACCGGCGTCCGGTACGGCGATGAGCACCTCGGCCACCGGCTCCCGCCGGGACGGCTGCGGCCGGGTCTTGTAGCCGGCGAAGCGGTAGCCGCCGAGCAGCGCGCCCTCCGCCACCGCGCGCAGCGCCGCGGGCGCGTCGGCGTCGTCGGGCAGCGGCAGCGCGAGCGCCACCCGCGGCGCGCCCGCGAGCGCCCGTACGGCCCCGCCGGCGGCCCGGCGCAGGGTCTCCGGGGCCGGGGCGGCGCCGGTCGGCTCCGGGCCGAGCCCGACGGCGGCGACCACCGGGGCGGTCACGGTGCCCAGCGTGGCCAGCTTGATCACCTCGCCGGGGGCGCCGGTCGCGCCGAGCAGGGCCAGCGTCTCGGTCAGCTTGCCGTCGAAGGCGGCGGCGATGCTCTCCGCGCCGCTGGCCAGCAGCAGGGTTCCGGCCAGGCCGGTGGTGGCGTCCTGCTCGCCGGTCTGGCTGTGCAGGCCGATCACGATCGCGTCGACGGCGAGCTCGGCGGGGTCGGTGTCGACCAGGCTCAGGGTGGTGCTGGGCGATGTCACTGAAGCTACTCCGGGCGGGCCGGGCCGGTCGCGTCGTCGCGTACCGGCGATGGAGGTCTCCGGCGGAACGTACCCGTCGGAGGTCGGGGCTGTCCCGTCGACGGCTCCGACGGGTCCCGCCGATGCTAACCAGCCGCCCAGCTCCCGGTAAGTTCCCACCCATGACCGACGTGACCTCCGACGCCGCCGCGACCCGGCTGCGCCGTTCCCCGCTGCACGAGCGGCACACCGCTCGCGGCGCCAAGTTCGCCCCGTTCGGTGGCTGGGAGATGCCGCTGGAGTACGCCGGGGGCGGGGTGCTGAAGGAACACACCTCGGTGCGGACCGGGGTGGGCGTGTTCGACGTCTCCCACCTGGGCAAGGCGCGGGTCACCGGGCCGGGCGCGGCGGAGTTCGTCAACGCCTGCCTCAGCAACGACCTGGGCCGGATCGGGCCGGGCCGGGCGCAGTACACCCTCTGCTGCGACGACGCCACCGGTGGCGTGGTGGACGACGTCATCGCCTACCTGCACGCCGACGACCACGTCTTCCTCATCCCGAACGCCGCGAACACCGCCGAGGTGGTGCGCCGGCTGCGCGCCGCCGCCCCGGCGTCGGTCACGGTCACCGACGAGCACGAGGCGTACGCCGTCCTCGCCGTGCAGGGCCCGCGCTCGGCCGAGCTGCTCGGCGCGCTGGGCCTGCCGACCGGGCACGACTACATGAGCTTCTCCACCGCGACGCTCGACGGGGTGGAGCTGACGGTGTGCCGCACCGGCTACACCGGGGAGCTGGGCTACGAGCTGGTGGTGCCGGCGGCCGACGCGGTCGCGGTCTGGGATGCGCTCTTCGCGGCGGACGCCGAGCTGCGCGCCTGCGGGCTGGCCGCCCGGGACACCCTGCGCACCGAGATGGGCTACCCGCTGCACGGCCAGGACCTGTCGCCGGAGATCACCCCGGTGCAGGGCCGCTCCGGCTGGGCGGTCGGCTGGGACAAGCCGGCCTTCTGGGGCCGCGACGCGCTGCTCGCGGAGAAGGCCGCCGGCCCCAGGCGTACGCTGCGCGGCCTGGAGGCGGTCGACCGGGCGATCCCGCGCCCCGGCATGACGGTGCACGTCGGCGACGCGGAGGTCGGCACGATCACCAGCGGCACGTTCTCGCCCACCAAGAAGCAGGGCGTCGCCCTCGCCCTCCTCGACACCGCCGCGAAGCTGACCGACGGCGACCTGGTCGAGGTCGACATCCGCGGCCGCCGCGCCCAGATGCGCGTCACCCGCCCCCCGTTCGTAACCCCCTCGGTGCGCTGACCGCGCCCCCTGCCCCCGCCCCCGCCCGGCCCCCTCCCACCCCCTTCCCCGACCGTTGATCATGAAGTTGTTGTCACCCGGACCGGCGTGTCTCGGCAACAACTTCATGATCAACGCGGGAGGGGGGAGGGTGGGGGGAGGAGGCAGGTGGGGTCAGAGTGGGGGGCGGGGGCGTTCGCCGGCGTCGAGGACGGCCTGGGTCCAGCCGCCCTCGATGACGCCGGTGCCGTCCAGGACGGCCCAGTCGACGACGTCGGTGGCCTCCACGACGACCGGTGAGCCGATGCGCACGGTCGGGTCGGTGTCGGCGTCGCAGGCGCTGGCGGCCACGATCCGCTCCGGGGTGTCCCACGAGGTCACCCCGGCCCAGACGAGCTCGGGGCCGTCGTCGCCGGGCAGGCCGTACTTGATCACGAGCTGCGTCTCCGGCGGGAGCTGGCCGGCGAGGAACCGGGCCCGGATGTCGCCCAGCCCGGCCCGGGCGGTGGCGACCGCCCTGCTCATCGCGTCGCCTGAGCGGGCGTAACGCACGTCCGGCTGGATGCCGGCGAAGAGGGTGGCGCAGGCGGCGGCGTAGTAGCGGCCGTCCGGCCCCGGGTGCCCGGCGGGCGGGCGCAGGCTGAGGAACGAGTCGGCGTCGGGGTCGGTGGCCGGGTCCAGCTCCAGGCGCAGCAGCACCGGCGCCGTCGCGCCGTGCTGTTCCGGATTGCCGTACGCCACCGCGATGTCGTGCCCGGTCACCGTGGCCAGCACCGGCAGCTGCACGAACGCGGGCACCTCCTCCCCGGAGAGCCCGTCGGTCCAGTCCCGCAGCAGCCGCCGGGCGGCCCCGGTCATCACCGCGCCCCAGGCCCGGGTCAGGTGGTCCGGCACGCCCTGGGTCTGCAACTCCAGCAGCCCGAAGCGGCGCAGCCCCTTCGTGGTGAACCAGAGCCCCTCGGCGTCGGAGGAGTAGGGCACCAGCACCCAGTCGACCAGCCGGATCCGGCCCTGGTCGTCGGGCAGCGAGCGCAGCGCCGTCGCCGGGTCGAGGAACTGGAGGCCGAACACGTCCACCACGTCGCCGTCGACGGACTCGGCGACGGCGGCGGCCACCGCCCGGGCCGCCCACTCGTGGGCCGGCGGCCAGCCGGGCCGGTACTCGGCCTGCACCACGACCAGGTGGCTCGCGGCGGCCAGCCGGGCCAGCTGCGCCTCGGTGGCGCCGAACGCGGTGAGCAGGTCCGGCGGCAGCTCGGGGAACTCGGCGATCGGCCGGGTGTCGACGCTCATCAACGGGCTGTCGAGCATGTGTCGCGCCAGCCCGTGCACCGGCTCCGCCAGCCGGCCGGTGAGCCGCGCCACCGCCGTCTTCGCGCTCACCTTCGGCAGCCCCGTCATGGGCACCAGGTAGGTCGCGCTCAGCGACTCCGGAACCGGTACGGGCAGGAAGTCGTCCGTGATGAGCATGTCGTCCCCCGGTTGGCCGCGCCGGTGCTGTCGTGGGAGAACGCTACCCGGCGCGGTGCGCCCCGTTCAGCCGGACAGCACCACTCCCAGGTAGACCAGCGTGGTGACGACCTCCACGGTCGCGCCGAGCACGTCGCCGGTGACGCCGCCGAGCCGGCGTACCACGTGTCGCAGCAGCCCCACCGCGACGGCGAGGGCCACGGCGACGGCGAGCGGCCCCTGCCACGGGCGGCCCGGCACGGCCGCGAGCGCCGGCAGCGCGACGGCGACCGCCCCGGCGGCCAGGGCGACCGGCCCGACGGTGCCCGCGACCAGCGCGCCGAGCCCTTCCGGGCGGGCGGCCGGCACCCCGCGCCGGCAGGCCACCGCCACCCCGAGCCGGCCCGCGGCGGTCGCCGTGACCACCGCCGCGAGCGCCACCGGCCAGGACCGTCCCGCCAGCTCCGCGAGGGCCGCCGCCTGCACCAGGAGTACGACCACCAGCGCGACCACCCCGAACGGCCCCACGTCCGGCTTCTTCATGATCTCCAGCGCGGCGTCCCCGCGCCGGTACGACCCCAGCGCGTCCACGGTGTCGGCCAGCCCGTCGAGGTGCAGCCCCCGGGTGAGCAGCGCCCCGGCGCCGACGGTCACCGCCGCCGCCACCAGCGGGGGCGCGAGCGCACCGGGGAGCAGCAGGACGCCGGCGAGGACGACGCCGAGCAGCGCGCCGACCGCCGGGGCGAGCGCCATCGCCGTGCCCGCCACCGACCGGTCGACGCGGCCGGCGCGGACCGGCAGGGTGGTGAAGGTGGTCAGCGCCAGCCGCGCCCCGTCGGCGAGCCGCGACTCAGCCGGCACGCCGGCCGGACGGGTCCACCGCCTCCGTGTCCGGTCCGGCGCCGCCGGGCTCGCGGAGGACGGCCTCGGTGCTGGTCGGTCCGGGGCTGGCGGGTTCCGGCTCGCGGAAGTCGGGTTCGGTGCTGGTCGGTCCGGGGCCGGCGGGCTCCGGCTCGCGGAAGTCGGGCTCGTCGGTGTCCGGCGCGGTGTCCGGCTCGTCGTCCTCGCCGCCGCCGAGCGACGGGTGGGCCGGCAGCGCGGCGGCCAGCGCCAGCACCGAGCGCAGCAGCGGCAGCGCGGCCAGCGCGTTCGCGCCCTCGCCCAGGTCGAGCCGCAGGTCGAGCAGCGGGGTCAGGCCGAGCACGTCGGCGCCGAGTTGCACGGCGGGGTGCCCGCCGTGGTCGGCCAGCAGGCACCAGTGCCGGGCCTGCCCGGCCAGGTCGCGGGTGACCATGGCGGCGGCCACCCCGACCGGACCGTCGAGCATCACCGGCAGCCGGCGGGCGGTGGCGCCGAGCAGCACGCCGGTGGCCACGGCGATGTCCCCGCCGCCCAGTTCGGCCAGCACGTCCTTGGCGCTGCGCGGCGAGTTCCGGGTGCGGTGCAGCGCGTCCCGTACCGCCGCGCACCGCCGCATCCAGGCCGCGTCGTCGATCTCGCCCGAGTCGGTGACGACCCGCCTGAGCACCGCCGGTGCCTCGGCGCCCGCCGTCGCGACCAGCACCGCCGCCGCGGCGGCCTCGGTGCCGGCGCCGCACGCCCCGAGCACCAGCAGTCGTACGCCCGCGTCGGCGGCCTCCTCGGCGAGCCGCCAGCCGTAGCGCAGGGCGACCTCGACCTGCTCGCCGGTCAGCGTGGGCTCGGTCTCCATCGGCGCGGACGCCGGGACCTCCACCACCTGGAGTTCGGCGCCGCTCTCGGCGGCCAGCCGGGCCAGTGCCCCCTGCCCGGCGCGGGCCTGCCGGGCGCGGCGCGCCGACTCGCCCTCCACGGTGCCGGCGGCGGCGTCGCCGAGGTGGTCGCCGTGCAGCAGCAGCACCCGCACCCGGCCCCACGGGGTCGGGGTGACGGTGCCCTGGGTGGCGGCGGCGAACCCGACGGCCCGCTCCAGCACGCCCAGCCCCGACCCGGGCACGTCCAGGGTGGCGAGCCGCTCGACCGCCTGCGGGCCGGCGTACTCGTCGGGCATGGGCAGTTCCATGCCGGGCTGGATGACCAGGCCCGTGGCGACCATCGGCAGCGCCATGGTCGGGGCGGCCCAGGCGGTGCCGGTCGGCTCGGCGCCGGGCACCGCGTCCGGGGCGGCCGGCGGCGTGGGGGTGAACACGTCCGGGGAGTGCCCCGACGCGGCCACCGACCCGCTAGCGCCGCCGGGAACGCCCGGGGCACCGGCCTGCGCGGGGCCGGCCTGCGCGGGGCCGGCCTGCGCGGGGCCGGCCTGCGCGGGGCCGGCCTGCGCGGGCACGGTGGCCGGGTGCGGGGCGCCCGGCTTGAGCCAGGCGGCCTGGCCGGCGACCACGAGGACGACCGCGTCGCAGGCGTCGGCGACCGCCCGGTTGGCCGCGCCCAGCGCGTCGGTGAAGGCCCGCCCGAGCGGGGTGGTGGGCACCAGGGAGAGCCCGACCTCGGGGCTGACCAGCACCAGCCGGGCCGCGCAGGAGCGCACCGCCGCCGCCAGCTCGGCGATGGTGGCGGTGTCGTCCGCCGGCTGGTGCGCCGGGTCGAGCAGCACGGTCACCCAGCCGCCGAGGTCGTCGACGAGCAGCGTCTCGTTGGGCCCGGCGGAGGCGAGCACGTCCGCGAGGCGGCGCGGGTCGGCCGTGGTCTCCTCGGTGGTCCAGGTCTCCGGTCGGCGCTCGCGGTGCGCCGCCAGCCGGGCCGCCCACTCCGCGTCGTCGGCGGGCGCGTCGGCGGCCGTGGCCACGTAGCGGACCGTCGGCGCGTCGGCGACCAGGGACTCGGCGAACTCGGACTTTCCGGACCGGATACCGCCGAGCACCAGGACCGTGTTCCACCCGTCAACGGACATGCCCGTACTTTAGAGCCAGCGCCCGCGCGCGGCCCCCCGGAGGTGCGGGGTACGACCGGCCCGGACCCCCGCGGCGGCCGGCCGGTCACCGCCACGGGCAGGGGCACCCCCGGGCCGCGCTCAGCCGCAGTGCTCGAAACCGCTGCCGTAGCTGGCCCCGCCGGTGGACCCGCCCCACTTCACGCACACCCCGGCGGCCCTGGCCCGCACCGGCCCCGCGTAGTACGAGAACGACCCGCTGTCGGTGCTGCGGGCCCGGCCCCGCACCTCCAGCCACGCCGAGGCGGCCGTCGCCGTGCCCACTGCGGTCTCCTTCATCGTGACCACGCAGTTGTTGCCGCTGCCGGCGTGGTAGAGCAGGTAGACCCTGCCCTTCCGGCTGCCCGAGGCGGTCAGCGGGGCCGAGTCGATCACCCGGTACCCGCTGCCGCACGCCTCGACCGGCGTGTACGGGTTCGGCTTCGCCGGCTGGCCGGTCGTCGGTCCGGGGCCGGGTCCGCCGGGAGCGGTCGCGGTCGGCTCGCCGCCGCCCGCCGTCGGGACCGGGGAGCGCCCGGGCGGCGACGCCGACGGACTGCGGGACGCCGCCGGCGACGCCGTCGCGCGCGTGGCACCCGGCGTGGGCTCGACGCGCAACCGGCCCGTACCGTCGTCGGCCGCCGCGCCGGACGGGCCCGCCGCCGCGGACCCGCCGGTCAGCGCCGCCGGGACGTCTCCGCCGGCCGGGCCGTCGTCGGGGGCCAGGGCGAGCGCGGCCACCCCGACCAGCACGACGAGCCCGGTGGCCGTCGCGCCGAGCAGGGCGGCGCGGCGCCGCCGTGCCGGCCGCGGCTCGACCGGGTCCTCCCGGGTGGGCGGGACCGGTCCCCGGGCGTCGCTTTCCGTCGCCGGTCCCGGGTGCGGCCGGGCGGCGACGGGCGGCAGCGGCGCCCACGGATCCGGCGGGGCGACCGGCCCGGCGGGGGCCGGCGCGACGGCGTCACCGGCCGCCGGGGTACTGCCCTGCTCCGGTTGCGCGGCGGCGGGCGCCGCCGAGGTCGGGCCGGCGACGGCCCACGGCGGACGGGCGGACGTCGGGACCACGGCCAGGGTCGCGTCGCGGGCCTCGGCCGCGGCGTCGGCCAGCGTCGCCGCGTCGCCGAACCGGTCGCCGGGGCGCTTCGCCATCGCCCGCCGCACCAGCGCGGCCACCGCCGCCGGGATGTCGGGCGGCAGCGGCGGCGGCTCCTCCTGGAGGTGCCGCAACGCCACCTGGAGCGGGTTGTCCCCGTCGAACGGCGGCTGGCCGGTCAGGCAGAAGTACGCCACCGCGCCGAGCGCGTAGACGTCCGTCGCCGGGGAGACCGGCTGGTTCGCGGCCTGCTCCGGCGACATGTACGAGGCGGTACCGAGCATCACGTTGGCGGCGGTGATGCCCGCCGTGGTGCCGGAGCGGGCGATGCCGAAGTCGACCAGCACCACCCGGCCGTCGGCCTTCACCAGTAGGTTTCCCGGCTTGACGTCCCGGTGCACGATGCCGGCGAGGTGGGCGGTGTGCAGCGCCCCGGCGGCCTGCGCCACCACCGACATGGTCGACGCCGGGTCGAGCCGCCCCGCGCGCCGCAGCCAGGAACTCAGCGGCTGGCCGTCGACGTACTCCATCACCAGGTAGTCGACCTGGCTGCCGTCGTCGAGGACGGACCGGCCGACGTCGTGCACGGCGACCACGCCCGGGTGGCGCAGCGCCGCCAGCATCCGCGCCTCCGCCCGGAACCGGGCCGTGAACTCGGGATCCGCGCTCAACGCCGGCAGCAGCGCCTTCACCGCCACCGTACGTTCCAGCATGAGGTCGGTGCACCGCCAGACCGCGCCCATGCCGCCGATCGCCACCCGGTCGTCCAGCCGGTACCGGTCGCTGAGCACCACTCCCCGAGTAAGCACCGCGACACCGTACCGGCCCGGCGGAGCGGGGCTGGCCGCCCGGCGGCGGGCTACCGGGGCGTCTGGTACTGGAAGTCGTTGGGGTTGACCGCCGCCGGCTTCGGGTCCTCCTGCCAGGCGCCCTCCCCGGGGCGGGCGACGAGGGCGTCCAGCAGGTCCTCCCGTTCCATGTGCGCGGCCCCCACGATGCCGCCGCGCACCGCCATCGCCCGCAGCACCTCGGTGTCCTTGTCGTGCAGCGGTTCGTCCATCGTCGCCTCCTCCAGGCCCGTCGGCGGTCGGCGACCGCCCCGTCGCGCGTCGGAAGGCCCATACCCGGACAGGGGCCCGGGAACCCTGCGCCGCCCGCCCGGCGTACGGATGTCGGGCCGCCCCGCGCCCGGCCGACTACGCTGGCGGGGGTTCGTCCCACGGGACATCAGCGGCGAGGGGAGACGCGGCATGGCGTGGAGCTGGCGGTACGAGGGCGCGAACGGCGAGTCGGTCGAGGGTCCGGCGGAGTCGTTCAGCAGCCAGGCGGACGCCGAGTCCTGGATCGGTCAGGCCTGGCGGGAGCTCGCGGCGTCCGGCGTCACCTCGGTCGCGCTCGTGGAGGATGACCGGGTGGACTACCGCATGAGCCTGCTGCCTCCGGCGGAGTGATGGCCGGCGACCGCCCGGGGGACGAGCCGTTGGTGCTCGGCGTGCCCCGGGCGGCGTTCCGGCCCAGCCCCGTCTTCCTCGCCCTGGTCGCGCTCTTCGTGACCAGCGGGGTGCTCACCTGGAACGGGTTCGGCAACGTCCGGCTCGACGTGTTCCTCTTCGTCGTGTCCGGCTGGCTGGTCTCGCTCTGTCTGCACGAGTACGCCCACGCCGTCGTCGCCTACCGGGCCGGCGACCGCAGCGTCGCCCACCGGGGCTACCTGACGCTCAACCCGCTGAAGTACAGCCACCCGCTGCTGTCGATCGCGCTGCCCGTGGTGGTCGTGCTGCTCGGCGGCATCGGCCTGCCCGGCGGGGCGGTGTGGGTGGACCGGCACGCCATCCCGGGGCGGCTGCGGCACACCCTGGTCAGCCTGGCCGGCCCGGCCACCAACGTGCTGTTCACGCTGGTGCTGGTGCTCGCCGTACGCCTCGGGGCGGTCGGCGGCGGGCCCGTCGAGTTCTGGGCGGCCGTGGCGCTGCTGGCGTTCCTCCAGCTCACCGCGAGCGTGCTCAACCTGCTCCCGGTGCCCGGCCTGGACGGCGGCAACATGATCCAGCCGTGGCTGAACCCGCAGTGGCGCCGGATGTACGACCTGTTCGCCCCGTTCGGCTTCATCCTGCTGTTCGCGCTGCTGTGGAACCCTCGGATCGGCGGCTGGTTCTTCGACGCGGTCTTCGCCGTCGGCGACTTCCTCGGCCTGCCCCCGTGGCTCTACGCCCTCGGCCTGGACCTGATCCGCTTCTGGCAGGGCTGACCACCCGCCCGGCGGGGCTGGCCGGCGCGCACCGCCGGCGGGGCTGACGACGCCGGGGAACCGCCGTCCGGCGGTTCCCCGGCGTGCCGCGTACCCCTCCGAGGGGCGCCGGGCCGGCGCGTAGGCCGCGCCGACCCGACACGGCCTCAAGGACGCTCGGCCGGGCTCTCGGTCTTTGCCGGGTCGCGCTCGACGATCGGGTCGACGATCTCGTCGATCGCCTTGAGCAGCTCGGCGTCGAGCTTCACGCCGGCCGCCTTGACGTTGTCGTGCACCTGCTCCGGGCGGGAGGCGCCGACGATCGCCGAGGAGACGTTCGGGTTCTGCAACACCCAGGCGACGGCGAGCTGCGCCATGCTCAGCCCGGCCTGCTCGGCCAGCGGCTTGAGCCGCTGCACCCGGGTCAGGACCTCGTCGGTCATGAACCGGGAGATGAAGCCCGCGCCCGACTTCTCGTCGGTGGCCCGGGAGCCGGCCGGCGGCGGCTGGCCCGGCAGGTACTTGCCGGACAGGACGCCCTGCGCGATCGGCGACCAGACGATCTGCCCGATGCCCAGCTCCTCGCTGGTGGGGACGACCTCGGACTCGATGACCCGCCAGAGCATCGAGTACTGCGGCTGGTTGGAGACCAGCGGGATGTGCAGCTCACGGGCGAGCTGGTGGGCCGCCCGGATCTCCGACGCCTTCCACTCGGAGACGCCGATGTAGAGCGCCTTGCCGGAGTGCACGACGTCGGCGAACGCCTCCATCGTCTCCTCCAGCGGCGTGCTGTGGTCGTACCGGTGGGCCTGGTAGAGGTCCACGTAGTCGGTGCGCAGCCGGCGCAGCGAGCCGTTGATCGACTCCATGATGTGCTTGCGGGACAGGCCCCGGTCGTTGCGGCCCGGCCCGGTGGGCCAGTACACCTTGGTGAAGATCTCCAGCCCCTCGCGCCGCTCGCCCTCCAGCGCGCGGCCCAGCACGTCCTCGGCGCGGGTGCCCGCGTACACGTCGGCCGTGTCGAAGGTGGTGATGCCGGCGTCCAGGGCGGCCCGGACGCAGGCGAACGCCGCGTCCTCCTCGACCTGCGAGCCGTGGGTGATCCAGTTACCGTACGAGATCTCGCTGACCATCAGGCCGGAACGGCCCAGGTGACGGAATTCCATGAGTCGACCCTAGCCCGTTCCGATCATGCCCACCCTTCGTGGCGGGCCCCCGTGTCGCTCAGAGCACGGGGCTGGTGTCGACGAGCAGCCGCTCGATCTCGGCCACGACCTCGTCGCGGTCGCGGTGCACCGGCTCGATGAGCGGCTCGCCCCGCCGGTCGAGCGCGCCCCAGCGGCCCGTGCCGTCGCCGACCAGGAACGCGACCGGGTGGACGACCAGCGCCGGATAGCTGGGCGCCACCAGCACCTTCCCGGCCCGGTTCACCACGCCGCGCCGGCCGGCCACCTCCACCACGGCCAGCCCCTCCTCGGTGAAGCCGTCGACGTACCGGCCGTCGGCCAGGACGGTGGCGAACCCGTGGTGCCGGGTGGGCACCACGATCCGGCCGTTGCGGTCGACCGCACCCCAGCCGTCGCGGCGGACCACGGCCACGCCGCGTTGGAACGGGCGTACGTCCGCGAAGCCGTGCGGCACGACCACCTCGCCGGTGGCGTCGATCGCCACCCAGCCGGCGTCGCCGCCGTCGGACACCCAGGCCAGCCCGTCGGAGAACGAGCGGACCACCGGGTACGACGGTTCGAGCACCGTGGCGCCGGCGCGGTCGATGAGCGACCACCGCTCGGTCTCGGGGCGCCGCACCCAGGCCAGCCCGTCGCGGAACGGCTGCGCCTCCGCGTACTCGGCCGCGATGACCAGGTCGCCGTCCGGGTCGGAGAAACCCCACAGGTCGCCGTCGCGGGCCGGCATCGGGGGCCGGTCACGCTCCAGCACCTCCTCGCGGCTGCGCGGGTACGGCCCGAAGCCCGTCTCCGCGACCCGCTCCGCCACCGCGTCCAGGCTCAGCCGGATCCGGGCCTGCAACTCGGGGTCCTCGGTGCCACGCAGGTCCAGGGCGCGCTCGAAGTGGTGACAGGCCTCCATCAGCCGACCCTGGTCGTAGCAGGACCGCCCGGCGTGCTCGTGCAGCACCGCGCGCAGCCGCTGTGGCAACTCCGTGGAGTTCGCCTCGGCGAAGAGCCGGTCGGCCTCGACGAACTCGCCGCGCCAGCGCAACACGTGCGCCAGTCGAGCCTGGGCCACCGCCGTACGCCGCAGCTCCCCGGTTGCCTCGGCGTAGGTGAGCGCGAGCCGACCGTCCGCCAGGGCGTCGTCCAGTTCGCCGAGAATCCGGGACACCACCGCCCGCAGGCTGAGCAGCCGGGCGCGCGACTTGTTGTCCACGGCCGCGCCCAGCTTCTCGGTCAGCCGCCGCCGGATCGTCCGGAACTCGTCCGGCTCCGCCACGATCTCCCGCAGGGTGGCCGGATCGAGCCGCCACCGGTAGCTCGCCAGCACCTGCTCCGGATCGCCCTGCGCCGCGCTCTGGTGCCCGGCGTCCCGCGCCCCGACGGGCATCCCGGCGGCCCGTGTTCCGCCGCTGCCCACGTCTGCGTCCCGTGGTCCGTCGGCCCGTGGTCCGTCGGCCCGTGGTCCGGCCGTGTTCGGTTGGGTGGTCCGTGGTTCGGTGGTGCTCGATTCGGTGGCCGGTGGTTCGGCGGTGCTCGGCCGGGTGGTCCGTGGCTCGGTGGTGCTCGCTCTGGTGGCCCGCGGCTCGGTGAAGTCTGGTTCGACGGCGTGGGGTTCGGTGGTGTTCGTCGCGGCGATGGCTGGCTCGGCGGCGCGGGGCGCGGAGGTCCGTTCCGCAGGCGGCACGGACACCGGCTGCGTCGACGGCTCGGCGGCGGGCGGTACCGGCGAGGCGTCCGTGGGCGGTGCCGAGGCGGTCGGCGGCGCGGAAACGGGCCGGGCCGGCACGAGGTCTGCGGCGGGTGCGGAGACAGGCTGGGGTGCCTGCGACGACGCGCCAGGGACGACGGGCGGGGGCGGCGCCGACGCGGCGGGTGGAGCGGAGACCGGCTCGCCCGGCGAGGCCGAGACCGCGTCGGCCTGTGGCGCGGCAGTGGCGGACGCGTCCTGCGCAGGCCCGTACGGATCTGACGCGACGGGTGGCCCGGAAACAGGCGGTGCCGGCGGGGCGGCGATGGGCTGGGCTGGCGGAGCGGAGACCTGCTGGGCCGGTGGCGAATCGATGGGCTGGGCCGGTGGCGCGGAGAGGGGACGCGGGGCCGGTGCGGCCGGGCCCGACTCACTCGTCCCAGCCGTCGGCCCGACGACCGAACCGACCCGGGAGACCTCCGTGGGCTCGGCCGGAGGGCCGGCGGCGGGGGAGACCGGCGGTGTGGACACCGTTGTCGCAGCGCCGACGGGCGGAGCGGACACGGGACGCGGATCGGCCGCGGTGGGTGGAACACCATGGGTGTCAAAAGCCTTCGGTGACAACCATGGTGTTCCACCGGTGGACGAAGCCGGGTCGGTCGGCATCCGCTCGACCGGTTCGAGCGTGGGAGTGGTGGCGTGCCCGTCCACGCGCGGGGCCGCTGCGTCCGCCGGGCTCGGGTGGGGCAGCGGCGCTGGTTCGTACTGTGCTGCTGCCTCCGGGGCGGTTCCATTCGCCACAACGGGATCGGGCCCGGCCGGCTGTGCCTGGGCTGCCGCCGTCGGTGCTTCCGGCATCGGTCGTACGACCGGCGCCGCAACCTGCGGGCCGGACGGTGGTGCCGACACGGGCCGGGCAGGAGTTGCGGAGCCCGGGTGCGGCGCGGGCGACGCGGAGTTGGTCTGCCCGGGAGGCGCGGAGACGGACGCTGCGGAGTTCTTCCGCACCAGCGGCGCGGACGGTGCGGGCGCGGGCGGTGCGGAGACAGGCAGTGTGGACGGTGCGGGCGCGGGCGGTGCGGAGACAGGCAGTGTGGACGGTGCGGGCGTGGGCAGTGCGGAGACGGGCGGTGTGGACGGTGCGGGCGCGGGCGGCGTGGACGGTGCGGGTGCTGCGGAGACCGGCTGCTCCGGCGGGACCGCGACCGGCGTCGGGTTCGCCGACGTCGGTTCCTGGACGGTTGGCGGCGTTGGGACGGCAGGCGCAGGGGACGTCGAGGCAGGCGCGGGGGCCGGGTCGGACACCGGGTCGGGCGCGGAAGGCGCCGGCTCAGCGGGCGAACCGTGTACCGGCGCGGGCGATGCCAGCCCAGCGGGCGGACCGGACACCTGCTCGGAAAGGGAGGACGCGGGCGGTGCCGGCGCTGTGGCCGGTACGACCCTTTGGCCGGATGCCGGAGGGACGGCCGGCGAGGCCGGGGCCGATTCCGCCGGGGCTACCTCGGTCGGCAGTTCAGGGTGGTCGTGAGACGGTGACGTGGATCTCGCTGACGACGAGGTGGCAGGTTCGGGCGAGGCGACACCGCCGTCGGGAGGATTCGGGATCCACCCGTCGAGGCCCCGGTTCGGCACGGCGTCCACGCCTGACACGCTGTGGGGACTCGACACGCCGCTTGCAGCCACCGTGCCGTTTGGTGCCGTGCCGTTTGGTGCCGTACCGCTCGGGGCTGGTGCCTCGCTGGATACCGCCGCGCCACTCGATGCGGCCGCGCCACTCGATGCGGCCGTGCCGCTCGGTGCCGCCGTGCCGTTCGGTGCCGCCGTGCCGCTCTGCGCCGGCACGCCGTTTCGCGTCGGGCCGCTCTGCGTCGCCGGGCCACTCGGAGTCGCCGTGCCAGCCAGGGGCGGAGCGGCGGTCGGGGGCGGCGTGGCGGTCTGGGGCGGGTCAGCCTGGCCGGAGGGCCGAGCCCCGTCCGGCGTGACCGGGGCAGGTGCCACGGGCCGGGACGGTCGGAACCAGGCGTCCGGTCCGCTCGGGGTGGGTGCCTGGGGAGGCGGCGGGGCGGCCGGCGTGGGCGGGCCGCTCGGCGGTGGGGGGACGTACCGCCTGGGCCTGTCGGGCGCGATGGGCGCCTGCGGTGCCGGGATGTCCTGCCTGGCCGTGCCCGCGGCTCCCGGGTCTTCCGGCGAACGGTGCGGTGCGGTCGGACGGGTGGCGGACGGCTGCCCGGACGGCGTGGGGGCCGGGGGCTGGGTCACGGACCGGGCCTCGCCGTGCCCGGTGCCCGGGTGCGGCGTCGGTGCGTCCGGCCGGGCCGGTCCTGAGTGTGCCGGGGCCGGACCGGGCACCGTGCTGGCGGTCGCCTGGCGGGCCGGACCGGGCACCGCGCTGGTGGTCGCCTGCCGGGCCGCGTCGGCGGTCGCCTGGCGGGCCGGACCGGACACCCTGCTGGCGGTCGCCTCCGGTGCCGGCAGGAACTCCAGGGGCGGTCGGGCGGTGGGAGGCGCCGAGATCGGCGTGGCGTCGTCCTCCGGGGCCGGGCGGGGCGTGTGGCCGGTGGCCGGACCCGCTGGCGGCAACGGCCGCCCGACCACCTGATCCACCGGGCCTGCCGGCGACACCGGGCGGCCGACGGTCGGACCTGCCGGCGATACCGGGTGGCGGACGTCCGGACCTGCCGGCGATACCGGGTGGCTGATGGTCGGGCCTGCCGGCGATACGGGGCGGCGGAATTCCGGGCCTGCCGGCGATACCGGGTGGCGGACGTCCGGGCCCGCCGGCGAGACCGGGCGGTTGATGGTCGGGCCCGCCGGCGACACCGGGGCCGGGGCGGGACCCGCCGGCGACGTCCGGCCGGAGAGGGGCACGGCGGGTGAGACCGGACCGGCAGGCGAGACAGGCCCGGACGGGGACCCGGCGGGCGACACCGGCCGACCGTGGACCGGTGCGGCCGGGTCGGGCCGGTCGGAGCGTGGCAGGTCGCGGGCCGGCGCGGGGGAGACGGGGCGGCCCGGGGACGGAACGTCCGCGGCCGGGGCCCGGAAGCCCGCCG
Source organism: Micromonospora sp. CNZ303 (assembly GCF_004345505.1). Taxonomy (NCBI): domain Bacteria; kingdom Bacillati; phylum Actinomycetota; class Actinomycetes; order Micromonosporales; family Micromonosporaceae; genus Micromonospora; species Micromonospora sp. CNZ303. The sequence goes on from NZ_SLVT01000009.1 coordinate 38,425, forward strand.
GTCCGGGGGCCTGCGGCCCGGACGTCGCCGGGGCACCGTGGGTGGGGGATTGCGGCCGTTGGTCGTACCCGGGCGGGAGCGGCGGGGTCGCGGCGTCCTGGGGGCGGTCGGCCGGTCGCCGGTGCTCGGGGCGGGGTTCGGCGCGCCGCGCCGCGTCCCGGTCGGGACCGGGGCGCAGGGGGCCGGGCGGTGGCCAGGGCAGGCCGCCGTCCTGCTGCGGGTGTCCCCGGTACGCCTCGGCCTGGCGAGGGGCGTCGGGCCGGGCGACCCCGCGCGGTCCCCGCTCCGGGTACGTCTCGGCACGCGCCGCCTCGTGCGCCCGCCAGCGCTCGTCCGGCTCCGGCTGCCGCCGCTGGCCGTCCGGAGGCGCCTGCTGCCCGGCGGGTGCCCGGTCGGGGCGCGGCCACCCGTCGGCGGGTACGCCGGCCTCGCGGCCCCGTCCGCCGGGGCCACGGTCCCACTGCGAGCCGACGGAGCGCTCCGGCTGCGCGGCGGCCGAACGCCCCCACTGAGAGCCGGAAGGACGCTCCCGCTGCCCATCAGAAGGACGCTCCCGCTGACCGTCCACTGGACGCTCACGCTGGCTGTCGACTGGACGCTCCCGCTGCCCGTCGGAGGGGCGGGGCTCCGGGGCAGGGGCCGCCCACTGGTAGCGGCGCCCGTCAGCGTCCGACTGGCGGTCGTCGACGGTCTCCGCCCGGCGGTCGTGGCCGGACGCGACCGGACGGTCGTGGACGCGCCCGGGTCGGTGGTCGTGGCCCACGTCCGGCCGGCGGTCGTAGCCGGTGTCCGGACGCTCGTACGCCGCGGGGCGGCGGGGCGGCGCGTCCTCGTCGGGCTCCGGGAGCCAGCCCGGAGCGGGTCGGCCGGCGGGGGAGACGGGACGGTCCCGCCCGGCTGGCTCGTACCGGGGGGTGCGGCTGTCGTAGCGGTCGGGACCGGCGTGGTCGCGCTGTCGGGGGGAGTCGACGGGCCGGCCGGGGGCGTCGAACTGACCCCGGTCGTTGCGGTGCGGCGGCTCCTGCCGGGGCGGCCACGGCCGGTCGTCCGGCCGGCGCGGCTCGGCGGGCGGGCGGCGGTACGACTCGTCGCCGTACCGACGCGCGTCGGGGCCGTCCGGTTGGCCGTGCCACGCGTCCTGCCGACCGGGCCGCCCGTCGGGCAGGTCGTCCCACGACCGGCCGATGTAGGTCCCGTCCGGCCGGGTGGGCGCGAGCGGGGGCACCTCGGCCCGGCCCACGGCGGAGCGGCCCCGGGGCGCGGCCGGCACGTGTTCGACGCCGATGTCGCCCGCGTAGCGCTGGCCGGGGAACTGCGGGTGCCACTCGGTGGTGGGCTCGATCATCCAGGCCGGTTCACCGGAGTCGTGCCAGTGGTCGGAGTAGCGGCTCATCCGGTCGCCCTGTCGCCACGGAGGGTAGGCGGAACGCCCTGAGTCAGCCGCCGGCAGGCGGGCGCGCCCGGGTGCCCGGCTGGCGTCCGTCCGCTCACGGCGGCGCCCCGGTGGCCGGTCCGCGTCCGCTCGCTCACGGCGATGTCACCTCGTTGGAAATTGTCGCGCTGGGCGCTCCACGTGCCGGTAGAGTCGCCCCTCCGGTACGGCGTGGCTGCGGAAGGAGGGTAGCGGCGTGGGCTCGCTCACCGCCACTGTGGCACCGCCCACCGCCCCAAACGTTATCCTATGGTTCCGGACATTTAAGGCTATAACCGGATCAGGCTTCCGACGTTACGCCACGTACCGGCAGGCGTCGGTGGCGGGCGTCTTGACCAACACGGTCTTCGGCTTCCTGCGGTGCTACGTCCTGCTCGCGGCGGTCGGCGCGGCCGGCACGGTGGCCGGGTACGACCGGGGACAGCTCGCCACCTTCGTCTGGGTGGGCCAGGGCCTGCTGGCGGTCGTCCTGCTCTGGGGCTGGACCGAGCTTGCCGACCGGATCCGCACCGGCGACGTCGCCAGCGACCTGCTGCGGCCCGTGCACCCCGTGACCAGCCACCTCGCCGCCGACCTGGGCCGCGCCGGCCACGCCGCGCTGGTCCGGTTCCTGCCGCCGGTGCTGGTCGGGCCGCTCTTCTTCGAGGTCCACGTGCCCCGCCGCTGGGTCACCCTGCCGATCTTCGCGTTCTCCGCCGTCGTCGCCGTGGTCCTCTGCTTCGGTTGCCGGTTCCTGGTCAACGCGACCGCGTACTGGTTGCAGGACGTCCGGGGGCCGGTGATCCTCTGGACCCTCGCGTCGGGCGTGCTCGCCGGGCTCTACTTCCCGCTGCGCTTCCTGCCGGAGTGGCTCCAGCTCGTCCTCTGGCTGGGAACCCCCTTCCCGAGCCTGCTCCAGACCCCGCTCGACGTGCTGGTCGAGCGCGACCCGACCGGCACGCAGGTCGGGCTGGTCGGCCTCCAGCTCGCCTGGGCGGTGCTGATCCTGGCCGCCTGCCGGCTGGTGCAGCGGCGCGCGGAACGCCGCCTGGTGGTGCAGGGTGGCTGAGGCGTCGGGCGGGGCGCTGGCCGCGTACCGGGCGCTGCTCGGCGCGCAGGCACGGGCGCAGACGGCGTACCGGACCTCGTTCGTCATCGACGTGGTCGGCAACGTCGGGTCCACCGTCTTCGACGTGCTGACCGTGCTGGTGATCTTCGGGGTCACCCGGGAGCTGGGCGGCTTCACGCTGCGCGAGACGCTGGTGGTCGTCGGCCTCTCGACGTGCGCGTTCGCCGTCGCCGACCTGCTGATGGGCAACATCGAGCGGCTGCCCCGGTACGTGCGCACCGGGCTCTTCGACGCCGTGCTGGTCCGCCCGCTCGGCGCCCTGCCCCAGCTGCTGCTGATGGACCTGCCACTGCGCAAGGTGTCCCGGGCGGTCTTCGGCCTGGCCGTGCTGGTCGTCGCCGTCGGCTCCGCCGGCGTCGAGTGGACCCCGGCGCGGGCGCTGCTGGTGGTCCTCGCCCCGCTGGCCGGGGTGGTCTTCTTCGGGTCGGTCTTCGTGGCCACCGCCACCGTCTCGTTCTGGTGGGTCGACTCGGGTGAGCTGGCCAACTCGGTCACCTACGGCGGGCGTGACTTCACCTCGTACCCGGTCACCGTCTTCGAGGGCTGGTTCCGCGCGGTGTTCGCGTACGGCCTGGGCTTCGCCTTCGTCAGCTACCACCCGGCGCTGGCGCTGCTCGGCCGCGCCGACCCGCTCGGCCTGCCGGCGTGGGTCGGCTGGACCGCGCCGGCCGTCGCGCTGGTCGCGGCCGTCGGGGCGGCGGCGGCCTGGCGCACCGGGGTCCGCCACTACCGGAGTACGGGGTCGTGAGCGACGACGTGATCGTGGCCGACGGGCTGCGCAAGGAGTTCACCGTCCGGGTGCGCACCGGCCGGCTGCGGCGGGAGAAGCGGCGGGTCACCGCCGTGGACGGGATCGACCTGCGGGTGGCCCGGGGCGAGATGCTCGGCTACATCGGGCCCAACGGCGCCGGCAAGTCGACGACGCTCAAGATGTTCACGGGCGTGCTGACGCCCTCCGCCGGCGAGGTACGCGTGTGCGGCCTGCGCCCGGTGGCCGAGCGGACCCGGCTCGCGCTGCGCGTCGGCGTGGTCTTCGGCCAGCGCTCGCAGCTCTGGTGGGACCTGCCGCTGGGCGACTCGTTCGCGCTGCTGCGGCACGTCTACCGGGTGCCGGCCGCCGCGCACGCCGCCCGGCTGCGCCGCTGCCGGAGCCTGCTCGACCTGGATCCGTTCCTGGACACCCCGGTCCGGCAGCTCTCCCTCGGGCAGCGGATGCGCGGCGAGTTGACCGCCGCGCTGCTGCACGGCCCGGAGGTGCTCTTCCTCGACGAGCCCACCATCGGCCTCGACGTGGTCAGCAAGCAGGCGGTCCGCGGCTTCCTCGGCGAGCTGGGCCGCACCGGGGACACGACGCTGGTGCTCACCACGCACGACCTGGCCGACATCGAGCGGCTCTGCCGGCGCCTGGTGGTGGTCGACCACGGGCGGGTGGTGCACGACGGGTCGATCGCCGCGCTGCACGAGCGGTACGGCTCGCGCCGGCTGCTCGTCGCCGACCTGGACGCCCCGCTGGCTGAGCCGCCGGTGCTGCCCGGCGCGCCGCTGCACCGGCAGGAGGCCGACGGGCACCGGCTGGTCTTCGCGTTGGAGTCGGCGGGGGTGGCCGAGGTGGTGGCGGCCCTGGCCGGGCTGGGCGCGCTGCGGGACGTCTCGATCGTCGAGCCGGACATCGAGGACGTGGTGGCCCGGCTCTACGGCAGCCGCTGACGCCGCCGCCAGGCCAGCCGCCGGGGCGGTGACGGCGACGGCCCCGTACCGCGCCGCGGTAGGGGCCGTCGGTGCGGCAGGCTCAGACCGGGTCGCCGATGTTCACCCGGGGCGCGGGGGCGCGCATCCGGCGGAACGTGATCGACCGCATGATGGCGTAGAGGTAGAGCGAGCCCATCCGCTGCCCGGTGTTCGGGAAACGCTCCCTGACCAGCTTGCGGATCTTGCGCGAGATCAGGAGCGAGTCGACCACCACACCCAGGGCGAGCGCGCCCCAGAGGATGTTGGAGACCAGGCGGACGACCGGCGGCATCGCGGCGTTCGAGCCGATCAGCACGATCAGCGCCCCACCGAAGAACCAGGTGCCGACCGTACGCCGGGAGTCGACCACGTTGCGGGCCAGCAGCCGCTCCGGGCCGCGGTCGCGGGGGCCGCCCTCCCGACGGAACTCCTCCGCCGCCTCGGCGCGCAGCTGGCGCTTGCGCTCCCGCTGCTCCTCCTTGGTCAACGGCTTGGTGGCCGCGGCCGGCCGGCGGCCGGCGGTCGGCCGCTTCGGGGTGGCCTTGCCCAGCTCCTTCTTGCTCGGGGTGTAGCCCCGGGGCTGGGCGGGCGAGGACTCCTCGTCGGGGGTCACCGGGGTGACGGCCTCGTCGACGAGGTCGGAGGACTTGCGGCGAAACAGCGACGGCACGCGGAAAGGGTAGCCAAACGACGGCGCCCGGTGCACATCGCGGTGCACCGGGCGCGTACGGGAGTGGTCGACGTTACGGGCGCTCGACGTGCGCGCCCAGGTCGGCCAGCTTCGCCTCGAAGTCCTCGTAGCCCCGGTTGATCAGGTCCACGCCGTAGACGCGGGAGGTGCCCTCGGCGGCCAGCGCGGCGATCAGGTGGCTGAAACCGGCCCGCAGGTCGGGGATGACCAGGTCGGCGGCGTGCAACTTGCTCGGCCCCGCGATCACCGCCGAGTGCTTGAAGTTGCGCCGGCCGAAGCGGCACGGCGTGCCGCCCAGGCAGTCCCGGTAGACCTGGATGTTGGCGCCCATCGAGTTGAGCGCCTCGGTGTAGCCCAGCCGCTGCTCGTAGACCGTCTCGTGGACGATGGACAGGCCCCGGGCCTGGGTGAGCGCCACCACCAGCGGCTGCTGCCAGTCGGTCATGAAGCCCGGGTGCACGTCGGTCTCCAGCGCCACGGCGTGCAGCTCGCCGCCCGGGTGCCAGAACCGGATCCCGCCCTCCTGGCCCGGGTCGCCCAGCTTCGGCGGCCGGGCGTCGGTGACCTCGTACTCGCCGCCGACGGAGCGGAAGATGTTCAGGAAGGTCATCATGTCGGCCTGCTGCGCGCCGAGCACCTCGACGTGGCCGCGGGTGGCCAGCGCCGCCGCCGCCCAGCTCGCCGCCTCGATCCGGTCCGGGATCGGCCGGTGCGTGTAGCCGTGCAGCTTCGGCACACCCTGGATCTCGATGACCCGGTCGGTGTGCACCTTGATGATCGCGCCCATCTTCTGCAGGATGCAGATCAGGTCGATGATCTCCGGCTCCACCGCGGCGTTGCGCAGCTCGGTGACACCCTCGGCCATCACGGCCGTCAGCAGCACCTGTTCGGTCGCGCCGACGCTCGGGTACGGCAGGGCGAACTTGGTGCCGTGCAGCCCGTTGGGCGCCGACAGGTGCAGCCCCTCCGGGGTCTTCTCGACCGTCGCACCGAACTCCCGCAGCGCCTGGAGGTGGAAGTCGATCGGGCGCGGCCCGATGTGGCAGCCCCCCAGGTCGGGGATGAAGGCGTGGCCGAGGCGGTGCAGCAGCGGCCCGCAGAAGAGGATCGGGATCCGGCTGGAGCCCGCGTGCACGTTGATCTGGTCCGTGCTGGCGCTCTCCACGTTCGCCGGGTCGAAGACGAGCTCGCCGTCCTCCCCGCCGTCGGTGACCTTGACCCCGTGCAGGCCGAGCAGGCCCCGGACCACCTCGACGTCGCGGATCTTCGGTACGTCGAACAGCCGGCTCGGGCTGTCACCCAGCAGGGCGGCGACCATCGCCTTCGAGACCAGGTTCTTCGCGCCGCGCACGCGGATCCGCCCTTCGAGCGGAGTACCTCCGTGTACGACCAGGACGTCGTCGGTCAACGCAACCTCCAGCGCGTCGGTGCTGCCGTGTTGATGGTGGGGCACGCGATAGTCATCGCTACCCAGAATGCGGCCATGTCGAAACGGCCCGCGTGAGTCGTCGCACCGGCAGCATAGCCCTCGGTGACGATCATGGACCCGGTCACATCGTCCCTGAGGGTACTAATCGGTGATCCGACCCTTTTCCGTGCCAATACCGCTACGGAGGGTGATCAGCTCGCTGCGGACGGCGGGGTGTCGGCCGCGGGCAGGGCCAGCATCTTCTCCAGCGCCACCCGGGCGTGGTGCGCGGTGTCCGGGTCGACGGTGATCTGGTTGACCAGCCGGCCGGCCACCAGCTCCTCCAGCGCCCAGACCAGGTGGGGCAGGTCGATCCGGTTCATGGTCGAGCAGTAGCAGACGGCCTTGTCCAGGAACATGATCTGCTTGTCGGGGTGGGCCAGCGCGAGCCGGCGGACCAGGTTCAGCTCGGTGCCGACCGCCCAGGCCGAGCCGGCCGGGGCCGCCTCGATGACCTTGATGATGTATTCCGTCGAACCGACGTGGTCGGCGGCGGTGACCACCTCGTGCCGGCACTCCGGGTGGACCAGCACGTTCACCCCCGGCACCCGCTCCCGTACGTCGTCGATGCTGTCCAGCGTGAAGCGACCGTGCACCGAGCAGTGCCCGCGCCACAGGATCATTCGCGCGTCACGCAGCTGCTGCGGGGTGAGTCCGCCGTTGGGCTTGTGCGGGTCGTAGAGGACGCAGTCGTCCAGCGAGAAGCCCATCTCCAGCACCGCCGTGTTGCGGCCCAGGTGCTGGTCGGGGAAGAAGAAGACCTTCGACCCCTGCTCGTACGCCCACTCCAGCGCCCGCTTCGCGTTCGACGAGGTGCAGACCACGCCGCCGTTGCGGCCGACGAAGCCCTTGATGTCCGCCGAGGAGTTCATGTACGTCACCGGGACGGTCTCCGCCGCGATGCCCAGTTCGGTGAGCACGTCCCAGGCGGTCTCGACCTGCGACAGCACCGCCATGTCCGCCATCGAGCAGCCGGCGGCCAGGTCGGGCAGGATCACCTTCTGCGCGTCCGAGGTGAGGATGTCGGCGCTCTCGGCCATGAAGTGCACGCCGCAGAAGACGACGTACTCCGCGTCGGGCCGGGCCGCCGCCTCGCGGGCCAGCTTGAACGAGTCACCGGTCACGTCGGCGAACTGGATCACCTCGTCGCGCTGGTAGTGGTGCCCCAACACGAAGACCTTGCTGCCCAGCGCCGCCTTCGCCGCCGTCGCCCGGGCCACCAGGTCCGGGTCGCTGGGCGCCGGCAGGTCACCCGGACACTCGACGCCGCGCTCCGTGGCGGGGTCGCTGCCCCGGCCGAGCAGCAGCAGTGCCGTCGCGGTGTTGGAGGGTTCCACCCAGGTCGAAGTCACGTGCCCCATGGTCCCACAGTGCGGCCTCGGCGCAGCCTCCAGCGGTGTGTGCTGCCACACTGCTCGACATGCGCGTGCTGCTCTGTCCGGACAAGTTCGCCGGCACCCTGCCGGCCCCGCAGGTCGCCGACGCCGTGGCCACCGGCTGGCGGGAGGTCGCGCCCGGCGACGACCTGCTCGTGCGGCCCCTGTCGGACGGTGGGCCGGGCTTCATCGACGTGCTCTCCGACGCCCTCGGCGGGCGCCGGCACCCGGTGCCGACCGTCGACCCGCTGGGCCGCCCGACGGCCGGTGAGATCCTGCTCACCGACGACGGTGCGACCGCCTGGCTGGAGAGCGCCCAGGCGTGCGGGCTGCACCTGCTCGACGCGGCCGAACGGGACCCGAAGACCACCTCCTCGTACGGGCTGGGGGTGCTGGTGGCCGCCGCCGTGGAGGCCGGCGCCCGGACGGTCGTGATCGGGCTGGGCGGCTCCGGCACCAACGACGGCGGCGCGGGCATGCTCACCGCGCTCGGCGTGACCCCGCTGGACGCCACCGGCCAGGCACTGCCGTACGGCGGGGGCGCGCTCGGTGCGACGGACGCCCTCGACGGCGCGCCCCGGCTGCGCGACGCCCGCCTGGTGGCCGCCACCGACGTGGACAACCCGCTGCTCGGGCTGCACGGGGCCAGCAGCGTGTTCGGCCCCCAGAAGGGCGCCGACCGGGCCGACGTGCTGCTGCTCGACGCCGCGCTGGAGCGCTTCGCCGCCGTGCTGGAGCGGGACCTGCCCGGCTGCCCCGAACGGCTGGGCGCGCTGCCCGGCGGCGGCGCGGCCGGCGGGCTGGGCGCGGCCGTTCTGGCGCTGGGCGGGCACTGCGAGTCGGGCATCGGCCTGGTCACCCGGGCGATCGGGCTGGACGTCACCCTCGACGAGGTCGACCTGGTGATCACCGGGGAGGGCTCGTTCGACCACCAGTCGCTGCGCGGCAAGGTGGTGGCCGGGGTGGCCGGCGCCGCCCGGGACCGGGGCGTGCCCTGCGTGGTGGTCGCGGGCCGGGTGAGCACCGGGCGGCGGGAGGCCGGGGCGGCCGGGGTGACCGACGCGTACAGCCTGGTGGAGCACTTCGGGGGCGAGGAACGCGGCGGGCTGGCCGCCGCGATGGAGCGCCCGGCCGAGGGGCTGCGGGCGCTCGGCACCCGGCTCGCCCGGCAGTGGAGCCGCTGACCACGGCCGGTGCGGGAGCGCGCCGGGCGGCGGCCCTGGTCACGCCGGACGGGTGGGGCCGGCCGCGGCGGCGTACGATCGGATCTGGACCACACCGGGAATGGCTGGGCGACAGGAGATGTTGGCCAGTGCGTCCGGACCCAACCGCGCAGGGAGATTTCACGTGACCACGCCAGCGCAGACCGAGTCGACCGAGGCCAAGGCCCCCACGTCCGTCGTCCTCACCGACGTCGCGGCGCAGAAGGTCAAGGCCCTGATCGAGCAGGAGGGCCGCGACGACCTGCGGCTCCGGGTCGCCGTGCAGCCGGGTGGCTGCTCCGGCCTGCGGTACCAGCTCTTCTTCGACGAGCGCTCGCTCGACGGTGACGTCGTCACCGACTACGACGGTGTCGAGGTCGTCGTCGACCGGATGAGCGCCCCCTACCTGGCCGGCGCGACCATCGACTTCGCCGACCGCATCGACGCCCAGGGCTTCACCATCGACAACCCCAACGCGGGCAACTCCTGCGCCTGCGGTGACTCGTTCAGCTGAGCCAGACCTCCGCTGACCACGGCGGGGCCGTCCTCCGGGGCGGCCCCGCCGTCGTCTTCCGGTCGGGAACGAGCCGTCGGGAAGATGACCCGGGGCCGACCGACCGGTCATCCTGAGGGGGCCGGGCCGGTAGGCTGACCGGCGCCCTGCTCCCGACCCCGAGGGTTGACATGAAGATCGCCGTGACCGGCTCGATCGCCACCGACCATCTGATGAGCTTCCCCGGTCGCTTCGCCGACCAGTTCATCGCCGATCAGTTGCACAAGGTCTCGCTCTCCTTCCTGGTGGACGACCTGGTGCTGCGGCGTGGCGGGGTGGCGGCCAACATCGCCTTCGGCATGGGGCAGCTCGGCCTGCGCCCCGTCCTGGTCGGCGCGGTCGGCGCGGACTTCGCCGACTACCGCTCCTGGCTGGAGCGCCACGGCGTCGACTGCGACTCGGTGCACGTCAGCGAGGTGGCGCACACCGCCCGGTTCGTCTGCACCACGGACACCGACATGTGCCAGATCGCCTCGTTCTACGCCGGGGCGATGAGCGAGGCGCGCAACATCGAGCTGGCGCCGGTGGCCCGCCGCCTCGACGGGCTGGACCTGGTCCTGGTCGGCGCGAACGACCCGGAGGCGATGCTGCGGCACTCCGCCGAGTGCCGGGAGCGCGGCTACCGGTTCGCCGCCGACCCGTCCCAGCAGCTCGCCCGCATGGACGGCGAGGACGTCGTCGGGCTGATCGAGGGCGCCGAGTACCTGATGACCAACGACTACGAGAAGTCGCTGCTGCAGAGCAAGGCCGGGCTGACCGACGCGCAGCTGCTCGACCGGGTCAAGGTGCGGGTCACGACGCTGGGCAAGGACGGGGTGGAGATCGCCGGGCGGGACTTCGACCCGATCCACGTGCCGATCGCGCGGGAGACCCAGGCGGTCGACCCGACCGGCGTCGGCGACGGGTTCCGGGCCGGCTTCTTCACCGCTCTCTCGTGGGGGCTCGGGCTGGAGCGGGCCGCCCAGGTCGGCTCCCTGCTCGCCACGCTGGTGCTGGAGACCGTCGGCACCCAGGAGTACGAGGTCCGCCGCGACCTGTTCGTCAAGCGCCTGGCCGAGTCGTACGGCGACGCCGCCGCCGAGGACGTCCGCCCGCACCTCGTGCCGTGACGCCGGCACGGGTCGCGTCGGCCGGGCCGCCGGGAGTGGGAGACCACCCCCGGCGGCCCGACCGTGCTCAGCCGCCTCGGTTGTCAGGAAGGGCCCCTTCCTATACCTCAGCCGTCAACAAGGTGCCCTTCCCATCCATCACGGCAGGCGGGGTCAGTGGCGGCGGCGGACGTCGAAGGCGGGGCCGTCCGGGCCGGTGATCGTGCCGAGGAACTCGTGGCCGCGCATCCGGCACCACGCCGGGATGTCCACCGCCGCGGCCGGGTCGTCGGCGAGCACCCGCACCACCGTGCCGACGGGCAGCTCGGGCAGCCGCCGGGCCGCCGCGATCACCGGCAGCGGGCAGCGCTGACCGCGGCAGTCGAGGATCTCCGCCGGCGCCGTCACAGCCCCACCACCCCGGCCTCGGCGCGCAGCCCCGCCACGACGCCGGGCAGTTCGGCGAGGAACCTCTCGACGTCGGCCTCCGTCGTCTCCCGGTGCAGCGAGACCCGGACGTTGCCGTGCGAGAGCACCCCCATCGCCTCCAGCACGTGCGAGGGCCGCAGCGTCGACGACGTGCACGAGGAGCCCGAGGAGACGGCGAAGCCGCGCCGGTCGAGCGCGTGCAGCAGGGCCTCGCCGTCGACGTAGAGGCAGGAGAAGGTCACCAGGTGCGGCAGGCGGTGGTCGGGATCACCCACCACCTCCACGTCGGGCACCTCCGCCGCCACCCGGTCCCGGATCCGGGCCACCAGCGGCGCCAGCCGGGCCGCCTCGGCCGCCGCGTCGGCCGCCGCCGCGCGCAGGCTCGCCGCCGCCGCCACCACCGCCGGCAGGTTGAGCGTGCCCGGCGTACGCCCGGCCTCCCGCTCGTCGGCCGGCCAGGGCGACTCCCAGCGGGTGCCCTTGCGCACGACGAGCAGCCCCACCCCGGGCGGCCCGCCCCACTTGTGCGCGCTGGCGGTCAGCACCGACCAGCCCGCCGGCACCGGGGCCCGGCCCACCACCTGGGCGGCGTCCACGTACAGCGGCACCCCGGCCTCGGCGCACTCCCGCGCGGCCCCGGCCACCGGCTGGCAGGTGCCGACCTCGTGGCTGGCGGCGATCAGCGCGGCCAGCGCCACCCCCGGCGCCCGGACCGCAGCCGCCCAGCGGTCCAGGTCGAGCCGGCCGAGCCGGTCCACCGGCACGGACGTGGCCGTGCCGCCCGCCGCGACGTGCTTCTCGGCGGCGTGCAGCACCGCCGAGTGCTCGATCGCGGAGTGCACCAGGTCGGTGCCCACCCGACGCCGGCCGGTCAGGCCCCCCAGCACGGCGGAGTGCGCGGCCGTCGTACCGCTGGGGGTGAAGGACAGCTCGTCGGCGCGGACGCCGAGCGTCTGCGCGCAGGCCTCGCGGGCGGCGTCGAGGAGTTGGCGGGCGCGGCGGGCCTGGGTGTAGAGCCGGCCGGGGTCGGCCCAGCCGTCGTCGAGGGCGGCCAGCAGCGCCTGCCGGGCGACCGGATGCAGCGGCGCGGCGGTGGCCGCGTCCAGGTAGACCGGGGATGCGCTCACGCACGCCAACGTATCGCGCCGGTATGCCCAAGATCCCCCCGATGGGGGCCGACAGCGACCCCAACACGGTCCAGCCCGTCATGGTCGAGTAATCTGCGACCGTCGGTGACGCCTTTGCCGCTGGTGCTGTCGCTCCGCAGGCGGAGGGCAGGGACAAGACACCGCGGCGCGCTAGGGAGGCAGGACCAGGTGGTCGCAAGGAGTTCGGAGGTACGGCCGTCGGCCGTACGGCACAGCGCTTCCCCAGGAGCCGGTGGGCGCCGGGGACGTGGTGCCGGTCGGATCGCCGGGCTCGGTCTCGGCGGAGCGGCGCTGCTGGTCCTGCTCACGGGCTGCGACGTCGGCGCGGCGTTCGGCGGCTTCGGCTGGCCGCAGGGCGGCATCACGCCCGAGTCGCACCGGATGTACGACCTGTGGATCGCCTCGTGCATCGCGGCGCTCGCGGTCGGCGTCTTCGTGTGGGGCCTGATCTTCTGGTGCGTCGTGCGCTACCGCAAGCGGGGCAACGAGCTGCCGGTGCAGACCCGTTACAACATGCCGATGGAGTTCCTCTACACCATCGCGCCGATCCTGATCGTCTCCGTGCTGTTCTACTACACGGCGGTCGTGCAGACCGACGTGGTGCGGACGACCAAGAACCCCGACGTCACGGTCGAGGTGGTCGCGTTCAAGTGGAACTGGCAGTTCAACTACCGCGACGGTCAGGGCCAGGACGCCAACACGGTCGCCTCCGTGCTCGGCACCAGCGAGGTCATCCCGATCCTGGTGCTGCCGACCGACCGGTCCATCCGGTTCGAGGAGACCAGCCGCGACGTCATCCACTCGTTCTGGGTGCCAGAGCTGCTGTTCAAGCGCGACGTCATGCCGGGCAAGATCCGCAACGTCTTCGAGGTCTCGAAGCTGGAGTCCGAGGGCGCCTACGTCGGCCGCTGCGCCGAGCTGTGCGGCAGTTACCACGCCTTCATGAACTTCGAGCTGCGGGTCGTCTCCCCGGAGAAGTACGAGCAGTTCCTGGCGGCCAAGCGGGACGGCAGGTCCACGCAGGAGGCGCTGACGGCCATCGGCGAGGACCCGTACGCGAAGACCACGAAGCCGTTCGAGACCCGTCGCACCGAGGCCAACTTCAACCCGGACGACGCGCCGGCCGGCGCGGGAAGCTGAGGGATCGGGCATGAAGACCGAGTGGCGCATCTTCCTGGTCATCGCCGGGTTCCTGCTCTTCGCCACCTTCCTCTACGGCGGGTGGACCGCCGCCGACTCCGGCGGCCAGGTCGAGTGGGTCGGCACGGTCGCCCTGCTGCTGAGCTTCCTGCTCTGCACGATGTGCGGCGGCTTCTTCTGGTTCGTCTCCCGCCGGATCGACCTTCGGCCGGAGGACCGGCCGGACGGCGAGATCGCCGACGGCGCGGGCGAGATCGGCTTCTTCAGCCCGGGCAGCTACTGGCCGTTCGGCCTGGCGATCGCCGTCGGGATGGCCGGCTTCGGCCTCGCGTTCTGGCAGTTCTGGCTGCTCGGCCTCGGCATGGTGGCGGTCACGTTCTCCGTCTGCGGCCTGCTGTTCGAGTACTACAGCGGCACCCGGCGCACCGCCGAGCACTGATCGGTCGGTCGCCCACGAACGTCCCGAAGGCCCGCCTCCCGGGGAGGCGGGCCTTCGGCGTGGAACGGGTGGCGCGGGCGCGGGACGTGTGGGGCGGCGCTGAGCGGTCACCGTGCGGGGATCGACGCCCGCTCAGCGGTGACGGTGGTTTCAGGCGGCGCGGCGGCGGCTCGCCGGGCGGTGCCGGCCGCTCGGGCGCGCCAGGCGGAGTGTGAAGGTGGGGACGAGCACGGCCGCGCCGCAGCCAGTGCAGACCAGTTCGGGGCAGTCGGCGCCGTGGCCGTCGGCGCACGGCGGCGCCTCGAACGGCTCGACGCCCTCACAGGTGTCGCAGTAGAGCTCGCGCTCCGACACGGGCGTCTCCTCTCGCTCCGGTCCCCCGGGGTGCGTCGCACATGCCCGACGGGGATCGCCGCGCTCGACGGCGCAGGACGGATGTGGGAACTACTCAGCTGTAGTTTCCCACGGGGGTCCGACAACCTTCGGCGAGGCCCGGGGCTCAGAGGGCGCGCGCGACCTCGATCCAGCGGTCGAGGACGCGGGCGGCGGCCCCGGAGTCGACGGACTCGGCGGCCCGGTCGATCCCGGCCCGCAGGGCCACGGTGAGGTCGCCGTCGAGCGGGCCCTGCGTGGCCAGCGCCGCCGCCGCGTTGACCAGGACCGCGTCGCGCACCGGGCCGGTCTCGCCGGCCAGCAGCCGACGGACCACGTCCGCGTTGAAGGCGGCGTCACCGCCGCGCAGGTCGGCCAGGGTGGCCCGGGGTACGCCGAGGTCGGCGGCGTCCAGCAGCGACTCCCTGACGACGCCGCCCTGGGCCGCCCAGACGCGGGTCGGCGCGGCGGTGGTGAACTCGTCCAGCCCGTCCTCGCCGCGCATCACCAGCACGGAGTCGCCCCGGGCGGCGAAGACGCCGGCCATCACCGGGGCCATCCGGGCGTCGAAGCAGCCGACCGCTCCGGCGCGGGGCCGCGCCGGGTTGGTCAGCGGGCCGAGGAAGTTGAACACCGTGGGCACACCCAGCTCCCGGCGTACCGGGCCGGTGTGCCGCATCCCGGGGTGGAACCGGGCCGCGAAGCAGAAGCCCATGCCGGCCTCGGCGACGCACCGGGCCACCCCCTCGGGGCCCAGGTCGAGCGGCACGCCGAGGAACTCCAGCACGTCGGCGGTGCCGCAGGAGGAGGAGGCCGCCCGGTTGCCGTGCTTGACCACCCGGACACCGGCGCCGGCCACCACCAGCGAGGCCATGGTCGAGATGTTGACGGTGTGCGCGAGGTCACCGCCGGTGCCGACCACGTCGAGGGCGGTGGCGCGCAGCTCGTCGGGCAGCTCGACCGGGACCGCCCGGCCGAGCATCGCCTCCACCAGACCGGCCAGCTCGGTCGAGGTCTCACCCTTGGCGCGCAGCGCGACGACGAAGCCCGCCATCTGCGCCGGGGCGGCCGAGCCGGCCATGATCTCGCCCATCGCCCAGGCGGTGTCGGCGGTGGCGAGTTCCTCGCCGCGCAGCAGCGCGTTGAGCAGGTGCGGCCAGGTCCGATCGCCCAAGGCGGGCCTCCCGAGCGTGCGAGATGCGGGTGGGATGGAACCGGCACCGGTCGGCCCGGCGCCGTGGCGGGCCGGAGCGGGGACGTCAGGCGGGTGCGTGCGTCCGCAGCAGCTCGGCCACCGTGGTGCCGGTGGTCACCGGGTCGAGCGGGTGCACCAGGGTGGCGTCGACCTCGGCGTACGCCGCGAGCCACCGGTCGGCGGCGCGGGCGATCACCACGCAGGTCGGGGGGGCGTCGGCCCGGTCGTCCTTGATCTGCCGGGCGATGCCGATGCCGCCGCCCGGGCTCGCCTCGCCGTCGAGCACCAGCAGGTCGATCTCGTAGTCGTCGACGAGCCGGACGCACTCGGCGTAGTCGGACGCCTCGACGAACTCGACCCGCAGGCCGGGCGCGGGGCGCGGCCCGACGGCGAGCCGCATCCGGTCGCGGACCTCCGGGTCGTCGCTGTAGAGCAGGACGGTGCAAAGACGATCGCTCATGCCGGCACTCCGCTTCGCTCCGTGCCGTCGTGCGGCACCATCACACTGAGCTTGATGATTCGTTCGCTGCGCGCTCGTCGGTCGGACTGGCTCCCACCTCGTGGCCGCCCGCTGATCGTACCGGTCGGTGTGCGGTGTGCGACGTCCGCCCGGCGGCGGCGCCGGGGCGTACCGGCCGGCCGGGCTCAGGCCGTGGACTCCGCGGCGCGCTGACGGGCCTCCTGGCGGTCCAGGTCGCGGTCGACGCGGCGGGCCTCCCGCTCGGCGTGCCGCATCCACTGCACGACCAGCACGGCCAGCATGGTCACGCTGACGAACTCGCCGCCGGCCCAGAGGATGCCGCCGGCGACCACCTGGTCCTGCCACGGGTCGGACCAGGTGAGCCCGAGCGACGGGTACCAGTCGCCGCCGAAGAGCGTGCTGCTCTGCATGATGGTGAGGCCGAGCACGGTGTGGAACGGCACGGAGAGCAGCATCAGCAGCGCCCGGGCCGGGTACGGCCAGCGGCCCGGCAGCGGGTCGAGGCCGAGCAGCGGCCAGAAGAACACGCAGCCGGTCATGATGAAGTGCGCGTGCACGACCTCGTGCGCCCACACGTGTTCGAGGGTGTAGCGGTACAGGTCGGTGAAGTAGAGCGCGAACGGGTTCACCACGAAGATGGCGAACGCCACCAGGGGGAAGCTGTAGATCCGGGCGATCCGGCTGTGCACGACCGCCAGCAGCCGCTTGCGCGGTCGCGGCGGCAGGGTGCGCAGGGCCAGCGTCACCGGCGCGCCCAGCGCGAGGAAGATCGGCGAGATCATGGAGAGCACCATGTGCTGGACCATGTGCACCGACAGCAGTGCCGTGTCGTACGCGTGCAGGCCGCTGACGGTGACCGCCGCGATGCCGCCGAGGCCGGGGCCGAGGAAGAAGACCGTCCGGGCGACCGGCCACCGGTCGCCCCGGATCCGCAGCCGGTGCACCCCGTAGAGGTAGACGCCGGCGGCCAGCACCAGGCCGACGGCGAGCCAGCTGTCCAGCTTCGTCTCGGTGAACACCGAGGTCACGGTGAACGGTGGCGGGGTGGCCGCGCTCGCCGCCGGCGCGGCGACGGCGGCTGCGGCGGAGATCGGATCGGCGTGCAGCACGCTTTTCAGCCTAGGTCAGGCGAACCGGACTGCCCCGATCGGGCTGTGGATGCCACGGGTTTGGCCCCCCGCTGATCGGCGGCCCCGGTCAAGGGCAATAATGACCGCGTGACTGCGGCCCCAGCCATTGACAAGAGCCGGATCCACTCCCTGACCCGACCCAACATGGTCAGTGTCGGGACGATCGTGTGGCTCTCCAGCGAACTCATGTTCTTCGCGGCGCTGTTCGCGATGTACTTCTCCATCCGCGCGGCGGCGCCGGAGCAGTGGGCGGAACACACCACGCACCTCAACATCCCCTACGCGACCACCTTCACGGTGATCCTGGTGTTGTCGTCGGTGACCTGCCAGCTCGGTGTCTTCGCCGCGGAGAAGGGTGACGTGCACGCGCTGCGGCGCTGGTTCACGATCACCTTCGTGATGGGCCTGATCTTCGTCCTCGGCCAGCTCAACGAGTACCGCGAGCTGGTGCACGCGGGCATCAAGATCAACGAAGACGGTTACGGGTCGATGTTCTACCTGACCACCGGCTTCCACGGACTGCACGTGGCCGGCGGTCTGGTCGCCTTCGTCATCTTCATGATCCGCACCACCATGGGCCGGTTCACACCGGCGCAGGCCACGTCGGCGATCGTCGTGTCCTACTACTGGCACTTCGTCGACGTCGTGTGGATCGGGCTCTACGCCATGATCTACTGGCTTCAGTGATCTTGGCGCGTCACGAACCGCGCCGCTGCTCCGTCCCCTGAGACAAGGTCCAACCGGTTAAGGACACAGGTCATGACTTCTGACAACGACCGCCGACGCGGTCTGCTCGCGCGGCTGCGCGAGCGGCCCGCGGCGCGCAGCAGGGGCCGCCGCCGGCTGGGTGCCGCGGTCCGGCTGTTCGCCGCGCTGATGCTGGCCGGCGGCGCCTACACCGTCTTCGCCCCCGGCGTGCAGGCGCAGGACACCCCGCTCACCGGTGCCGCCGCGGAGGGCAAGGCGCTGTTCGACGTGAGCTGTGTGACCTGTCACGGTCGCAACGCGCAGGGCGTCGAGGGGCGCGGGCCGAGCCTGATCGGCGTCGGCGCGGCCTCGGTCGAGTTCCAGGTCGGCTCCGGCCGCATGCCGATGGCCCGGCAGGAGGCCCAGGCCCAGCGCAAGCCTGAGCTCTTCACCGACGAGGAGACCCGCCAGCTCGCCCAGTACGTCCAGGAACTCGGCGGCGGCCCGGTGGTGCCCGACGGTGACAACCTGCACGCCGACGGGAACGTCGCCGCCGGCGGCGAGCTGTTCCGGATCAACTGCGCGCAGTGCCACGCCTTCGGCGGTGGTGGCGGCGCCCTGTCCTCCGGCAAGTACGCGCCGAGCCTGCGCCCGGCCACCGACCGGCAGATCTACGCCGCCATGCTGAGCGGCCCGCAGAACATGCCGGTCTTCGGCGACAACCAGATCTCCCCGGACCAGAAGGCGGACCTCATCGCCTACATCCAGGAGACCCTGAAGCACGACCAGGACCCGGGCGGCTTCAACCTCGGTCGGTACGGGCCGTCCACCGAGGGCCTGGCGATCTTCCTGGTGGGCATCGTCGCGCTCGTCTTCGCGAGCCTGTGGATTGCGGGCAAGTCGTGACCGGGCGGCTCATCCGATTCAGTGCCGTGGTGCCGCAGCGCGGCACCGCCCGTAGCGAGGTGACGGCATGACCACGCACACCGAGCACCAGGCCCAGCAGGGCCGGGAGCCGCTCGACGTGAACACCCCCGGGCTCAGCCAGTTCGACATCGTCCGCGAGGGCGCGCGCCGGGACGACATCGAGATCGTCCACTACGAGCCGCAGGTCGCCCCGGGCAGCAAGGCCGAGCGCCGGCTGACCCGTACGGTCGCGTCGTTCTTCCTGCTGACCGGCCTGGCGGCGACCGCGTTCCTGGTCATCTACATCTGGTGGCCGTGGGAGTACTCCCCGGGCAGCGGCGGCGACAAGTGGTACACGCCGCTCCTCGGCGTCACCCTCGGCGTGGCCCTGCTCGGCATCGGCTTCGGCATCCTGACCTGGGGCAAGAAGCTGCTGCCGAAGGAGGTCTCGATCCAGGACCGGCATGAGGGTGCCGTCGCCTCCGACGACCGGATCATCACCGGCCAGACCATGCTCTACATGGCCGACGAGCTGGGCGTGAAGCGCCGGCCGCTGCTCGGCATCTCGCTGCTGGCCGGTCTCGCGCCGGTCGGCGCGGTCGCCGCGGCGCCCCTGGTCGGCGGCCTGATCTCCCAGCCGCACAAGAACAACCAGATGTTCAGGACGGGCTTCGCCCCGACCGAGAGCGGCGAGAAGATCCGCCTGGTCCGCGAGGACGGCCGGCCGGTCCGCCCGGCGGACGTCAGCGCGGGCGGCCAGATCACCGTCTTCCCCGGCATCGACCACGGCGTGAGCAACCTGCACGCGGACTCGCCGACCCTGCTGATCCACCTGCGGGACTCCGACGCGCAGAAGTCGCGCCGGGCCAACGAGCGTGAGCAGCACGGCGACTACATGTGGGGCAACTACGCCGCGTTCTCCAAGATCTGCACGCACGCCGGCTGCCCGGCGAGCCTGTACGAGCAGCAGACCAACCGCCTGCTCTGCCCGTGCCACCAGTCGCAGTTCCTGATCACCGACAACGCCCGGCCCATCTTCGGCCCGGCCAGCCGACGGCTGCCGCAGCTGCCGATCGAGGTGGACTCCGAGGGCTACTTCGTGGCCAAGTCCGACTACACCGAGACCGTCGGGCCCGACTTCTGGGAGCGGCCGTGAAGCGGCGCAAGTTTGACAAGGCAGCAGTCCCGGGGAACGTCGCCCGGGGAGTGGACGACCGCTTCCAGGTGGCCACCCCGCTGCGTCGGCTGCTGAACAAGGTCTTCCCGGACCACTGGTCGTTCCTGCTCGGCGAGATCGCGCTGTTCTCGTTCGTCGTCCTGCTGCTGACCGGCGTCTTCCTGACCTTCTTCTACGAGCCGGCGATGACCGAGGTCGTCTACAACGGCAGCTACGCCCCGCTGCGGGGCACGCCGATGTCGGCCGCGTACGCCTCCAGCCTGGACATCTCGTTCGACGTCCGCGGTGGCCTGATCATGCGGCAGATGCACCACTGGTCGGCGCTGCTGTTCATGGCCGCCATCGTGGTGCACATGCTCCGGGTCTTCTTCACCGGCGCGTTCCGCAAGCCGCGTGAGACCAACTGGATCATCGGCTCGCTGCTGTTCTGGGTCGGCTTCCTCGCCGGCTTCACCGGCTACTCGCTGCCGGACGACGGCCTCTCCGGCACCGGCCTGCGGATCGCCTCGGCGATCATGCTCTCCATCCCGGTGATCGGCTCCTGGGTCACCTCGTCGGTCTTCGGCGGGGAGTTCCCGGGCACGATCATCATCAGCCGGTTCTACATCGCCCACGTGCTGCTCGTCCCGGGCCTGCTGCTCGCGCTGATCGGCGCCCACCTGGGCCTGGTCTTCAAGCAGAAGCACACCCAGTGGCCCGGCCCCGGCCGGACCAACGGCAACGTGGTCGGCGAGCGGATGTTCCCCCGCTACGCGATCAAGCAGGGCGGCTTCTTCATGGTCGTCTTCGGCGTGATCGCGCTGATGGGCGGCCTGTTCCAGATCAACCCGATCTGGCTGTTCGGCCCGTACGAGGCGTGGGTGGTCTCGGCCGCCAGCCAGCCCGACTGGTACGTCATGTTCCTCGACGGCTCGACCCGCCTGATGCCCAACTGGGAGATCAACATCCCGATCGGCGACGGGTACGTGATCCCGCCGCTGTTCTGGCCGACGGTCGTGCTGCCGGGCATCCTGGTCGGCCTGTCGACGCTCTACCCGTTCCTGGAGGCCCGGCGCCTCAAGGACACCAGGAGCCACAACCTGCTCCAGCGTCCCCGGGACGTGCCGGCCCGGACCGGCCTGGGCGCCATGGCGCTGGCGTTCTTCGTGGTGCTGACCCTCTCCGGCGCCAACGACGTCATCGCCGACAAGTTCCAGATCAGCCTGAACGCGATGACCTGGGCCGGCCGCATCGGCCTGCTGGTGCTGCCGCCGCTGGCGTACTACGTCACCTACCGGATCTGCCTGGGTCTCCAGCAGCACGACCGGGAGGTGCTCGCCCACGGTGTCGAGACCGGCATCATCCGGCGCCTGCCGGACGGCCGGTTCGAAGAGGTGCACCAGCCGCTCGCGGCGGCCGACGGGCACGGCGACGGCCACGGCGCGCTGCCGTACGCCGGCTGGGTCGTGCCGAAGAAGATGAACCGGCTCGGCGCCCTCGGCCCGGCCATCCGGGGCTTCTTCTACCCGATCGAGAAGCCGGCCGAGGCGCCGGTCTCGCCGGGGCACCCGCCGGTCGAGCCCCGACCGGAGCGGGAGGAGATCGGCAGCGGCGAGAGCCGCCGCTGACCCCGCGACACCTCGACGTGGCGCCCACCGGAGTCCTCCGGCGGGCGCCACGTCCGTTTCCGCCCCCCGACGGTCCGGCACGGGCGTGTCGGTCGGTCGCCTCCCCGACGGGGGATCGCAGGAATAACCCCGGTCAGCCGGGTATCCGTGCGATCCAACGTCTCAAGGGGGGGAAGCATGTTGGGTATCAAACGCCTCGGCCTGCTGGCCGCGCTGGTGCTGGTGGGGATCGCGCCGGCCGCGGCGGCACAGGCCGCGGTGCAGCCGTCGCAGCAGGACACCCAGTACCTGCAGGCCGTGCACCAGGTGAATCTGTTCGAGATCACCGCGGGTGACCTGGCCCAGCAGAAGGGCCAGAGCCAGGGGGTCAAGGACCTGGGCGCCCGGCTCAAGACGGACCACACCCAGCTCGACCAGACGGTGCAGCAGACCGCGTCGCAGCTGGGCGTGGAGTTGCCGAGTGAGCCCACCGCGGATCAGCAGTCCGTCATCGACCAGCTGAACAACGCCAGCGGCGAGGAGTTCGACCGGCTCTGGGTGACCAGCGAGCTGGCCGGCCACGTCCAGGCCATCCAGGCCACCCAGACGGAGATCTCGCAGGGCTCCGAACAGTCGGTGGTCCAGCTGGCCCAGACCGCCCTGCCGACGCTGCAGGCGCACTACGACGCGCTGGTGCAGCTGGCGGAGCAGCTGGGCATCCCGGTGCCGCAGACCAGCGCCAGCGGCACCCCGAGCCCGGGCGGCACGACGCCGGCTCCGGGTGGCACCACCGAGACCCCGGCTCCGGGTGGCACCACCACCGAGTCGCCGGCTCCGGGCGGCACCATCGAGACGCCGGCTCCCGCGGGTAGCTGACGTCGCCTCACCACGACGGGCGGTCCGCCTCCGGGCGGGCCGCCCGCCGGGCTCCGTCAGTCGGCGTTCGCGAGGCCGATCGCGAAGGCCTCCTCCAGGTCGTGCTGGGAGTACGCCCGGAAGGCGATGTGCGACTCGGTGTTGAGCACCCCGGGCACCTTCGAGATGCTGCCGGCGATCACCTGGGCGATCTGCTCGAACTCCCGGACCCGGACCATCGCGATCAGGTCGACGTGGCCCGCCACCGAGTAGACCTCGCTGACGCCGGGCAGGTTGGCCAGGTTCTCGGCCACCTCGGGGATCGAGTCGGTGGCGCAGTCGATCAGCACGATCGCGGTGATCACGGGACATTTCTCCGTTCGTCGGCGTCGTCGCCCATGCTAGAGGCTTCCCCGGCCCGGGGGCGGCGGTGTGCCGGGGACGGTGAGGGCGGTGCCGGCGCGTACGGCGTCGCGCAGGTGCTCGCCGGGGCCGACGGTGGCGCCGGGCCAGACCACCGCCCGCTCCACGTCGCCGTGCACGACGGCGCCCGCGCCGACCACCGCCGAGCGGCAGCGGCCCGTCACCGTGGCCGTCGGGTCCACCAGGTTGCCGCCGCCGGCCGCGTGCAGGTTGGCCGCCAAGTAGTCGGCCGGAGTGCCGGTGTCGTAGAAGGTGCCGGGGTACGGCACGACGGTCAGCGCGCCGGCCGCCTCCGCCGGCCGCCAGAGCGCCCGGACGAGGTCGCCGAACCCGACCGGCAGCTCCCGCACCAGCCGCCACGGCAGCAGCGAGAAGCCGGTGAAGACGTGGCCGTCGAAGGTGCCCGGTGCCGCCGGGTCAGGGGCGGGCTGGCCGAGCAGGCGTACGGAGTCGCCGTCCCAGTCGTGCAGCAGCGCGGCGATGTCGGGGCCCGGGGGACGGGCCGGGTCGGCGAGGTACGCGTCGGCGTTGCCGACCAGCACCCCGCGCCCGGCGATCCAGTCCCGCAGGTTCGCCACGCCGCCGGCGGTGCCGAGCGGGTCGCCCGGCTCGACCGAGAGGTGGGCGCGGTCCCCGACGTGCTCGACGACCTGGTCGCCGAGGTAGCAGGCGTTGACGGCGACCCGGCCGGGCCCGACCAGGCCGAGCCCGGCCAGCCGGTGCAGCGCCCGGTCGAGCAGCGGCACGTTGCCGACCGGGCAGAGGGCCTTGGGCAGCCGCTCGGTCAGCGGCCGCAGGCGGGTGCCCTCGCCGGCGGCGAGCACCACCGCGCATACCTCCGCCCGGGGGACTGCCGGGCCGTGGCCGGTCTCGGCGGTGGGGTCCGGGACGCGGCCGGTTCTGGAGGCGGCTGCCGGGCTGCGACCGGCCTCGGTGGCGGCTGCCGGGCCGGGCTCGCCCGGGGCTGCGGTCACGGCTTCTTGTCGGGCACCGGGGGCGGGAACTGCCCGGCCAGCGGCCCGATGTCGTAGTAGGCGAGCAGGCGGGCGGTCGGCCAGGTCAACTTGGGGAGGTCGTCCAGCGGGTGCCAGGCGGCCTCGTAGACCTCGGCCCCGTCGACCTTCAACTCGGTGCTCGACGCCGGCACCTCGGCGGTGAACACGACGTCCACCCAGCCCTTGGCGTGCACCACGGCGTTCGGCACGGCGGGGCTCAGCTGCCGGGGCGACAGCCGGATACCGGACTCCTCGTGCAGCTCCCGGGCGGCACCCACCACCGGCGCCTCGCCCTTCTGCAACAGGCCGGCCGGAAGCCCCCAGCCCCTACCGGGCGGCTGACGCAGCAGCAGCAACCGGCCCGCGCCCTCCGCCTCGCTGTCCCGGACCAGGGTGACCGCGCCGACGATGTACTTCGGCACGGCCAGCCGGACCAGGCGGCGGCGTACCGGCAGTGGCAGCCGGTAGAAGACCTGGTAGGCGACGGCTCGACCGGTGGCGCGCGAGCGGGGGATCATGCGTCCAGGCTAGTGGCCGCGAGGAGCGTTCGGACCACCCGGGCCCGGGGCGGTCACTGCCGGTGGTCCACCAGGTCGATGAGCTGGCGTACGACCGTGTCCGGTTCGATCACCCGGTCGAAGACCGCGACCAGCAGCGTCTCCAGGTCGGGGTAGCCCAACTCCTCCGACAGCCGCAGCAGCGGCAGGTCGCTGGCGAGGCCCCGGTCGTGCTTGCGCAGGGCCAGCCCGATGGTGGCCCGGCCGAGGCGGACCTTGTCGGTGATGGAGATGCCGGGCTCGGTGTGCTCGGCGAACCACCGGCTGATCTGCATCTGCGCCTGCGGCGACTTGACGAAGCCGAGCCACTCCCGGCGGGGGCCACGCGGGGCGACGTCGGCGTCGAAGCCGTTGGCCGCGTCGGTCTCGGTGAAGATCTCCACCACGTCGCCCTCGTCCAGTTCGGAGGAGAGCGGGGCCAACCGGCCGTTGATCCGCGCCGCGAGGCAGTGGTCGCCCCGCGCCGTGCCCAACTCGTACGCGAGGTCCACCGGGGTCGCCCCGGCGGGCAGCACGACCTGTCGTCCGTCGGCGAAGACCTGGATCTGCGCCTCGGCGAGGTCGCAGCGCAGCGATTCGAGGAACTGGGCCGGGTCGGCCGCGTCCTGCTCCCAGTCGAGCACCCGGCGCAGCCAGTCGAGCTGCTCCGTCCGGGCCGTGCCGCCGCCGGAGCGCGGGAAGCGGAAGTCGGCGGCGACCCCGTACTCCGCCGAGCGGTGCATCTCCACGGTGCGGATCAGCACCTCCACGGTGCGGTTCCTGGGCCCGCAGACGGTGGTGTGCAGCGAGCGGTAGAGGTTGTTCTTGGGGGAGGCGATGAAGTCCTTGAACCGGCCGGGGACCGGCCGCCACACGCCGTGGACCGCGCCGAGCGCCGCGTAGCAGTCGGTCGCCGGGCCGTCCACCACGATCACGATGCGGGGCAGGTCGAAGGGGGCACTGTGGCCACCGGCCACGGTGTCCTTCCAGATCGAGTAGAGGTGCCGGGAGCGGGGGGTCACCGCCGCGTCCACCCGGCTGCGGCGCAGGGCCGACTTCGCGTGGGTGACCACCTCGTCGAGGTACGCGTCCCAGCCGGGCCGGTCGTGCACGTGCCGGGCGATCCGGGCGTGCTCGTCGGGCTCCAGGTGCAGCAGCACCACGTCGTCGAGCTCGCGCTTGAGCGTCTGGATGCCGAGCCGGTCGCAGAGCGGGACCAGCACCTCCTGCGTCTTGCGGGCGATCCGCTCCCGGGACGCCGCGGACCGGACGCCCAGGGTGCGCATGTTGTGCAGCCGGTCGGCCAACTTGATGATCAGGACCCGGACGTCCTTGCCCGCCGCGATGATCATTTTGCGGATCGTCTCGGCCTCGGCGGCCTTGCCGTAGAAGGCCTTGTCGAACTTGGTCACCCCGTCGACCAGGTGCGCCACCTCCGGCCCGAAGTCCTCGGCGAGCGCCTGGAGGGTGTAGCGGGTGTCCTCCACGGTGTCGTGCAGCAGCGCGGCGACCAGGGTGATGGCGTCCATGCCGATCTCGGCGCAGATCTGGGCCACCGCCAACGGGTGCGTGATGTAGGGCTCGCCGCTCTTGCGGAACTGCCCGCGGTGCATGTTCTCCGCGATGGTGTAGGCCCGGCGCAGCACGGAGGGCTCGGTGCCGGGATGGATCGTCCGGTGGGTCCGGACGAGGTGGCTGACCGGGTCGGTGTCGGCGGTGGGCCAGCTCAGCAGCGAGCGCAGCCGGCGGGCCAGTGGCAGCTCGCCCGCCTGGGTCGGAAGGGCGCCCCCCAGGGCGGCGCCGTGTCCGGCGTCGACGTCCACGTGGGACACCTCCTCACCCCGGCTCCACGGCCGCCGACACCCGGCAACCGGGAGCAGGCCCACGAAACGGGCAGGACTGCACTTCTCTAACAGCCTAAGGGAGTGGAGGTAGTCCGATCGGTCACTTGGTCATGGGCGTTCGGTCGAGCTTTGGTGGGAAGCGGCGTTCTCAGCCTTGCGCAGCAGGTCGCGGAAGCGGGCCGCACCGGCCACCGGGGACGCCCAGCCGGACGACATCTCCACCAGCCTGGTCTCCGGTCGCTCCAACCAGGACAGGATGCGTTCGGTCTCCTCGGCCGAGGCGCGCGGGACCGGGCCGTGGCCGGGCGGGACGGTCTCTGCGGTCGCCCGGATCGCGGCGATCGTCGGTCGGGGGTGGACGCCGGGGGGTGAGACCCCCGCCCCGGCCAGCCGGCCGTGCCGCACCAGCGCCAGCTCCCAGCCGCCGCGGGCCGCCGGACGCGCGGCGGCCAGCTCGGCGATCCCGGTCAACGCCGTCAGCCGTTGCATCCGCACCGTCGCCCGCAGCACCGCCGCCAGCCGGGACCGGGCCACCGCCGCCTCCTCGTAGCGCTGGGCGTCGGAGAGCGTGTCGATCCGGGCGAGCAGGGCGTCGACCACCCGCTGCGGATCGCTGGCGGTGGCGGTGCGGAACGGCGCGACCGCGCGGGCGTCGTACTCCTCCGGGGAGATCCGGTGCTCGCAGGGCGCCGGGCAGCGACCCAGCTCGGCCAGCGCGCAGGCCGGCGTGACCGTGCGCAGCGAGAGCCGGTGGGTGCACTGGCGCAGCGGCACGGCGTCGTGGAAGCCGGCGGCGGCCAGCTCCGCCGCCCGACGGGAGCTGAACGGGCCGAGGTAGGCGGCGTCGCCGGGGGAGATGGCCCGGACCACCGACAGCCGGGGGTAGGGCCCGTCGGTCAGCTTCAGCCAGAGCACCCGCTCCGGGAACTTCGACCGCCGGTTGTACGGCGGGGCGTGCGCCCCGATCAGCCGCAGCTCGCGGACCTCCGCCTCCAGCGAGTGGGCGCACTCCACCGCCTCCACCCGCTCCGCGGCGGCGAGCATCTCGGAGATGCGGGCCCGCTTCTCCGCCGCCGTGAAGTAGCTGCGCACCCGGGTGGCGATGTCGCCGGAGGTGCCGACGTAGAGCGGCCGGTCGTCGGCGGCCCGGAAGATGTAGACCCCCGGCGCCTTGGGCAGGCCCTCGGCCAGGTGCCGCTTGCGCCGCTGGGTGGGGGTGACCGCCCGGGCGAACTCGATGGCGTCGCCGACGGTGTCGACCCGGTGCCCGCCCAGCCGGGCGATCAGCCCGTGCAGCACGTCGACGGTGGCCTTGGCGTCGTCGAGGGCCCGGTGGGTCGGCTGGGTGGCGGTGCGGAAGTAGGCCGCGAGGGTGCCGAGCTTGCGGTTGGGCACCTCGTCGCGGGTGAGCACCCGGCGGGCCAGCGCGGCGGTGTCGAGCACCCGCGGGTTGGGCCAGCGGTAGCCGTGCTTCGCGCACGCGGCCTTGAGGAAGCCCACGTCGTAGGGGGCGTTGTGGGCGACCAGCACGGCGTCGGTGACGAACTCGAGGAAGCTCGGCAGCACCTGCTCGATCGGCGGGGCCGGCACCAGCATGGCCTGGGTGATGCCGGTGAGCACAGTGATGAACGGGGGGATCGGCACGCCGGGGTTGACCAGGGTGGCGAGCACACCCAGCTCCTCGCCGCCGCGCACCTTGACCGCGCCGATCTCGGTGATCCCGCCGCCGTCCGGCGCGCCGCCCGTGGTCTCCAGGTCGACCACCACGAACGTCGTCGCGTACAGCGGCAGCGCCGGGTCGACCCCGCCCGCGCCGGGGTCGAAACCGGCCAGCGGCTCCTGGACGTACTCGGTCTGTGCCATCGGCGGCACGCTAACGGTCCGGTCCGACACTCCCGTCCCAACGGCATCAGACGTCACCACCGGTCTAGGATGAGAGATCGGCTCACTCACCGGGCGGTGGGCCCGGTCGCGGTGGGAGACTTGCCACATGCCCCTCACCGAGCCGCACGACGACCGCCTCCGGCAGGAGGATCCGGTCGACGCTGCGCGCGACCCCGGTGAGGGCACCCCCGCCGGGACCACCCCGCCCGGCGCCGCGGCCGCCGAGGCTTCGGCGCCCGAGTCCGAGGCGCCCGAGTCTGAGGCGTCCGAGGCGCCCGAGGCGGCGGCGCCCGAGCCGGAGCCCGTGCTGCCGGAGGCGGTCCGGCAACGCATCGTGGCGCTCACCGCGACGGTGCTGCCCGGGCTGCCCGCCGACGAGGTGCCGGTCCCGCTGCGCCGGGTCGCCAAGTTCGCCCCCAACCGCCGGGCGCGGCTCGGCGCCCCGGCCATCGCCGCCCAGCTCACCGCGGACCCGCTGTTCCGCCAACGGATCACCGCCCGGGTCCTCGCCGACACCGGCGACCTGGGCGCCGCCGTGCTGGAGGGCACCGCGCCGGCCGCCGCCGACCCGGTCGAGGTGGCCGCGCTGGCCTACCTGGCCCGCCCCCGGGGCTGGCGGGAGCTGATCGAGGCCAGCGGCGCGGCGGTCCGCGCCGAGGCCGACAGCGCGGTGGTCGCCGAGCTGGTCCGCGAGGCCGAGCAGCGGGCCACCCGCGCCGAGCACGACCGGGCGGTGGCCCGGGTCGAGGCGGAGAAGCTCCGCGACGAGCTGGCCCGGGTCCGCGAGGAGCTCGGCCAGTTGCGCGAGGAGAGCCGGCAGCTGACCCGGTCGCTGCGCGAGACGCAGGCCCGCGAGCGCAAGGCCACCGAGCTGCTCGCCACCGAGCGGGGGCGGGCCGCCCGTGCGACGGCGGACGCCGACGCCGAGCTGCGCCGGGTGCGGGCCCGGCTGGCCGAGGCGGAGGCGGCGGCGGGGGTCGCCCGGGCCAGCGCCAAGGAGGCCCGCTCGGTCGACGACGCCCGGCTCTGGCTACTGCTGGAGACCATCGGGCAGGCCGCCGTCGGGCTGCGCCGCGAGCTGGCGCTCGACCCGGTCGACAAGCTGCCCGCAGACTTCGTCGCCGACGCCTTCGCCGACCAGACCGCCGCCCCGGCGGCCGGCGCCGCGACGCGCGCCCGGGACACCGACGACCCGGCCCGCCTCGACCAGCTGCTCGCCCTGCCCCGGGCGCACCTCGTGGTCGACGGCTACAACGTGACCAAGCGTGGCTTCGGCGAGATGTCCCTGGAACAGCAGCGCAAGCGGCTGATCACCGGCCTGGGCGGGATCGCCGCGCAGACCGGCGACGAGGTCACGGTGGTCTTCGACGGCGCCGAACGGATGCACGGGCTGCCGCCGGCGCCG
Organism: Micromonospora sp. CNZ303; assembly: GCF_004345505.1. Taxonomy (NCBI): domain Bacteria; kingdom Bacillati; phylum Actinomycetota; class Actinomycetes; order Micromonosporales; family Micromonosporaceae; genus Micromonospora; species Micromonospora sp. CNZ303. The sequence continues at coordinate 67,703 of NZ_SLVT01000009.1, forward strand.
CGCGGCGTACGGGTGCTCTTCTCCCGTAAGGGGGAGACCGCCGACGAGCTGATCCGGCGCCTGGTCCGCGCCGAGCCGCCGGGGCGGCCGGTGGTCGTGGTCTCCTCCGACCGGGAGGTCGCCGACGGCGTACGCCGGCACGGGGCGTACCCGCTCGGCGCCGACTCGCTGCTGCGCCGCCTGGCCCGTTCCTGATCGGGGTGCTTGATCGCTTTCGGGCCGTCCGCGACCGGTTGTCCCTTTTCTGTCGTACCCCCTGCATACCGTCGTGGTGACCGACGGTGCTCGGGCGGCGACGGTGACGCCGCGCCCGGTCACCGCAGCGCATCAGGAGGCGAGATGCTCATCGACTGCGCGGGGTGCGGTATCCGGGGGACCGGCTGCGGCGACTGCCTGGTGACCGCCCTGCTCGACGATTCGTCCCCGGCCGCCGGGCTGGACGGCGCGGAGGCCCGGGCGATCGAGGTGTTCGCCCGGGCCGGGTTCGAGGTGGAGGTCCTGCCCGCCCCCGGGTCGGCCGGGCGCACCCGACGCCGCCGCGTCGCGTGACGGGCCACGGCCGGTGCCCCGACGACGCCCGTTCCCCGGGCCGGTGGCTCGGGGAACGGGCGTCGGTGACGACGGTCAGCGGGACGGGTCCCGGTTGAACAGCTTCTTCGACCAGAGATAGCCGACCAGCGCGATGGCGGCGCACCAGGCCGCCGCGAGCGCGGCGTTCGTCCCCACCGGCCCGCCGGTCAACAGGCCACGCAGGGTCTCGATGATGGGGGTGAAGGGCTGATACTCGGCGAACTGCCGCAGCCCGTCGGGCATGGAGTCGGTGGGCACGAACCCGCTGCCGATGAAGGGCAGGTAGGTCAGCGGCATGGGGAGGTTGCTCGCCGTCTCGACGCTCTTGGAGACCAGCCCCAGCGCGACCGAGAGCCAGACGAAGGCGAAGGCGGTCATGACCAGCACGCCGGCGGCGGCCAGCCAGGCCAGCGGGCCCGTGGTGGGCCGGAATCCGATCAGCAGGGCGACCCCGGTGACCATCGCCAGGCCGAGCATGCTCTGTGCCAGGCTGGCCAGCACGTGGCCGGTCAGCACCGACGCCCGGGCGATCGCCATGGTCCGGAAGCGGGCGATGATGCCCTCGGTCATGTCCATCGCGACCGACACCGCCGTCCCGGTGGCCGCCAGGCCGGCGGTCATCAGCAGGATCCCCGGGGTCACGTAGTTGACGTAGTCGCCCCGGTCGCCCGCACCGCCGCCCAGCCCGGCGCCGAGGGTGCCGCCGAAGACGTAGACGAACAACAGCAGCAGCATGACGGGCATGCCGACGAGCAGCACCGTCATCGACGGGTAGCGCACCCAGCGGCGCAGGTTGCGGCGCAGCATCGTGCCGGAGTCGCGGACGGCGTACGTCACAGTGCTCATCGGGGGGTTCCCACCTTCTCGGGCCGGCCGGTGAGGGCCAGGAAGACGTCGTCGAGATCGGGCGTGTGCACGGACAGCGACTCCACGGCGATCGACTCGCTGTCCAGCAGGTCGAGCAGGTCCCGCAGCGACCGGACACCGCCGTCGCCGGGCACGTGCAGGGTGAGCTCGGCGGCGTCGCGGGACTGCCCGGGCAGCACCCGGACGGCCGTGTCGAACGCGGCCCGGTCGGCGAAACGCAGGCTGACGTGCCCGCCGGGGACGAGCCGCTTGAGTTCCGCCGGGCTGCCCTCCGCCACCAGGCGGCCGTGGTCGAGCACGGCGATCCGGTCGGCGAGCTGGTCCGCCTCCTCCAGGTACTGGGTGGTGAGGAGGATGGTGACGCCGTCCGCCACCAGGTCCCGGACGATCTGCCACATGGCCTGCCGGCTGCGCGGGTCGAGTCCCGTGGTGGGCTCGTCGAGGAAGACGACGCGGGGGCGGCCGACCAGACCCATGGCCAGGTCGAGTCGCCGGCGCATCCCGCCGGAGTAGCTGCCGGCGGGCTTGCCGGCGGCCTCGACCAGGTCGAACATCCTGAGCAGGCCCCGCGCGCGCTGCCGTCCCTCGGCCCGGGGCAGGTGGTGCAGGTCGGCCATGAGCCGCAGGTTCTCCTCGCCGGTGAGCAGTCCGTCGACGGCGGAGAACTGGCCGGTCACGCCGATCGCGGCGCGTACTGCGTCAGGCTCCCGGGCGACGTCGTGACCGGCCACCCGCGCCTCGCCGGAGTCGGCGCCGATCAGGGTGGACAGGATCTGCACGGTGGTGGTCTTGCCGGCGCCGTTGGGGCCGAGCAGGGCGAAGATCGTCCCTGCGGCGACGGTGAGGTCGATCCCGTCGAGCACCACGTGATCGCCGAAGGACTTCCGGAGGCCGGTGACCGTGATGGCCGCCGGGGCCGAGCTGGGTGGCATGTCTTCTCCTTCACGCCGGCCGTCGGGCCGGTCAAGGCGGGCCGGCCGTCGAAGCCGGTCGGTCGGGCGGGCGGAGCGGTGGTTCAGCAGCGGCGGATCACGATGTCGCCGAAGGAGGTCCGGGCGGTCACCCGCACGGCGCCCTCGGGCTCGCCGGGCGGTTCGTACGCCTCGAGGTGGTTGTCCACGCGGCCGAGCTGGGTGTGCAGGTCGAGCAGGGTGGCGGTGCCGGAGCGGACGCCGATGTCGAGCCCGCCGGTCGCGGTGCGGACCGACACCGTGCCCGCCGAGACCTCGCCGATGCGGATGTCGCCGTTGGCGGCCGTGGCGGTGACCGGACCGTGCGCGCGGTCCACGGTGGTCTCGCCGTTGGCGGCCTTCACCCGCACCTCGCCGGTGACCGTGCCGAGCCAGCTGTCACCGTTGGAGTTCTTGACCACGGCGTCGCCGTCGACCTGCTGCACCTGGATCCGCCCTGATCCGGTGCTGATCCGGGCCGCACCGGCCACCTGCCCGACGCGGACGCCGCCGGCGGAGGTGTCCAGGTCCACGTCGGCGGTCTGCTCCAGCTGGATGTCGCCGGTCGCGATCCGGACCCGGCAACTGCCGAGCCGGCCGCTGCCGCGGAACGCCGCCACGGAGGCGTCGCCGTGCAGGTGCGAGCCGGTGGGCAACCCGATCGTCACGTCGACCGAGCCGGGCTTGCCGAACAGCCCGAACCCGCGCTGCCGGGGCGACCTGACGACGAGCCGGCCGTCGGCGTACTCCACCCGGGTCTGTTCGGCGGCCCGTACGTCGGCTTCGGTGGCGGCGTTGCTCGGGCGGACCTCGACGTGCGTGTCGGTGCGGTCGGTGGCGGTGAGCTGGACGTCACCGACGACGAGGTCGACGGTGGCCGAGATGGGGGTCGGGGTGTCGAATGTGGGCACGGCGTGGTCCCTTCTGGCGGGTGGACGTCCCGGAGCGGGACGGATGGTCGGAGGCGTGCGGCGGACCGGCGGGCGGTTCAGCGGGCCCAGCCGGTGTAGCGCTGCCCGCTGGACGGGGCGCGTCGCTGCGGCTGCCGGCCCGCCCCGCTGGACGCCACGGCGGCCGTGGCCGCCCGGACCAGCCAGGCGTTGACCGAGAGGCCGTCGCGGGCGGCCGCCTCCTCGATGCGGCTCTTGAGGTGTTCGGAGAGGCGGAAGCTGATCCGCGAGGTGGCGCCCTCCTCGGCGTCCGCCGGCGGGACGGCCGGCTCGGGGGCCGCGGCCTCGCCCTGCGATTCCGGGCCGGCCGGCGGTGGCGTCACGACGAAGCTCGGCTCCCGCCCACGCAGGCGCAGCTCGACCGACCCGGGCGCCAGGTCGCGGGTGATCTCGGCCGCCGCCGCGGTCAGCGCGTCCAGGAGCGCCAGCCGGAGCGCCGAGTCGAGCGGCCCCGCCAGTCGCTCGGCGAGTGCGCGGGCCTCGTCGCCGCCGAGTTCGGCGACGCCGGCCAGTTCCTGCCGGAGGTTGTCGACATACGACGTCAGATCCATGACGTCACTATGGCATCAAGATGGCGTCATAGCAAGCTCTAATGGCTTCGGATGGCGTCATGATGGCAAACGGTGACGCCAGAGGGGGTGGATCCGCTGCCGGGACCGCGCGGGCCGGGCCGCGCGGGCGGCGGCGCGGCGGGCAATAGGATGGGCGGTCACGGCGGAGGGAGCGGCGGCATGACGCGGGTACGGATGCGCACTGCTCGCGACGACGCGACGCCAGGACGGCCGCGGTGACCCCGCGCGGCTGGGCGCTGCTCACCCTCGCCGGGCTGACCCTCGCCCTCCTCGTCGCGGCGGCGCTGCTGATTCCCTGGCACCGGCCGCCGGCACCCCGGGCCGACCAGCTCGCCGCGCTGGGCGACCTCCCCGCCGAGCAGGTGGCCCGCAGCCGGGAGTTCCGCTCCGCGCTGCGCCCCGCCGGCTGGGCCGCCATCGCGATCGGCCTGCTGGTGGCCCTGCTGCTCGGCCTGACCCCGCTGGGCAGCCGGCTCGTCGAGCTGGCCGGGCGCCCGTTCGGCGACCACTGGGCCGCCCAGGCCGTCCTCGGCGGGCTCGCCGTGGTGCTCGTCGCCGACCTGGTGACCCTCCCGTTCGCCGCCTGGCGGCAGGCCGTGCTCACCCGCTACGGACTGAGCACCAACGGCTGGGGCGGCTGGACCGTCGACCTGCTCAAGTCCTACGCGGTCAGCGCCGTCATCGGAGCGGTGGCGCTGCTGGGCTTCTACACCGTCGTCCGGCTGTCGCCGCGCTGGTGGTGGGCGTTCGGCGCGGCCGGCGCGGCGACCCTGGTGGTGCTGCTCTCCTTCGTGCTGCCGGTGCTCGTGGAGCCGGTCTTCAACAGGTTCACCCCGATGGAGCAGGGCCCGCTGCGCACCCAGCTGACGCAACTGGCGGCCCGGGACGGTGTCCCGGTGCGCGACGTGCTGGTCGCCGACGCCTCGCGCCGCACCCGGGCGGTCAACGCGTACGTCTCCGGGCTCGGGCCGACCCGGCGGGTGGTGGTCTACGACACGCTGCTGCGCGAGGCGACGCCGGCCGAGGTGACCGCCGTGGTCGCCCACGAGCTGGGGCACGCCAAGGACCGGGACGTCGCGGTCGGCACGCTGACCGGGGCGCTGGGCGCCGCCGCCGCGGTGGTCGCGCTCTACCTGCTCGGCTCCGCCGGCCCGCTGCTGCGGCTGGCCGGCGTCGACTCGGTCGCCCAGCCGCGCGCGTTCCCCCTGCTGGTCGCCCTGGTGACGGTGGCCGGGCTGGTCTCCGCGCCGGCGCAGGCGCTGATGTCGCGGCGGGTGGAGGCGCGCGCCGACGCGCACGCGCTCGCGTTGACCGGCGACCCGGCCGCCTTCGAGGCGATGCAGCGGCGGCTCGCCGGCATCAACCTCGCCGACCCCGATCCGCCACGCTGGGAATACCTCTACTCCGCCACGCACCCGTCCACGGTCGAGCGGATGGCCGCCGCCCGCGCCCACGCCAGGGAGGCCGGCCGATGAGCCGTACGCTGCTGATCACCAACGACTTCCCGCCGCGCCCCGGCGGGATCCAGTCCTTCGTGCACAACCTCGCGGTGCGCCAGCCCGCCGGGTCGGTGGTCGTCTACGCCTCGACGTGGCGGGGCGCGGAGAAGTTCGACGCCGACCAGCCGTTCGAGGTGGTCCGGGACCGCACCCGGGTGCTGCTGCCCACGCCGCTCGTGGCCCGCCGGGCGGCCCGCCTGGCGCGCGCGTACGACTGCGACACGGTGTGGTTCGGCGCGGCGGCCCCCCTCGGGCTGCTCGCCGCGGGCCTGCGCCGCCGGACGGGCATCCGTCGGGCGGTGGCGCTGACCCACGGGCACGAGGTCGGCTGGGCCGCGCTGCCGGCCGCCCGGGCCGCGTTGCGGCGCATCGGGCGCGGCGTCGACGTGACGACCTACCTGGGCGAGTACACCCGGGTGCGGCTGGAGCGGGCGCTGCACGGGGTGACCGAGCTGCACCGGCTCGCCCCCGGGGTGGACGTGGACGCCTACCACCCGTCGGTCGACGGCGAACCGGTCCGGCTCCGGCTCGGGCTGGCCGACCGCCCGGTGGTGGTCTGCGTGTCCCGGCTGGTGCCGCGCAAGGGGCAGGACATGCTGATCCGGGCGATGCCCGAGATCCGCCGCCGGGTGCCCGACGCCGCGCTGCTCGTGGTCGGCGGCGGGCCCTACCGGGCCACGTTGGAGAAGCTGGCCCGCCAGACGGGCGTCGACCGGGACGTGGTCTTCACCGGCTCGGTGCCGTCGGCTGAGCTGCCGGCCCACTACGCCGCCGGCGACGTCTACGCCATGCCCTGCCGCACCCGCAACCGGGGCCTGGACGTCGAGGGGCTCGGGATCGTCTACCTGGAGGCCTCCGCGACCGGCCTGCCGGTGGTCGCCGGCGACTCCGGTGGCGCGCCGGACGCGGTCCGCGAGGGCGAGACCGGTTTCGTGGTCCGTGGCCGTGACGTCGCCCAGCTCGCCGACCGGGTGGCCACGCTGCTCGCCGACCGGGACCTGGCCCGCCAGTTCGGCGCGGCCGGTCGCGCGTGGGTGGAGCGGGAGTGGCGCTGGGAGGCGCAGGCGCAGCGGATGGCCGCCCTGCTCGCCGGCTGACGGCGCCGCGGTCTCAGCGCAGGCGGGCCAGGACGCGCTCGGCGGAGTCCGGGCGGCCGAAGTGCCAGCCCTGGCCGGCGTCGCAGTCGATCGCCCGCAGCCGCTCCGCCTGCCCGGCGGTCTCCACGCCCTCGGCGGTCACGGTCAGGTCCAGCGCGTGCGCCAGCGAGACGAGCGAGGCGAGGATCCGCTCGTCGGCCCGGGCCTCCGGCGCCCGCAGCCCGGCCACGAACTCCCCGGCCACCTTCAGCTCGGTCACCGGCAGGTCCCGCAGGTACGCCAGGTTGCAGTAGCCGGTGCCGAAGTCGTCGATGGCGATCCGGACGCCGAGGTCGGCGAGCACCCGCAGGGCCCGGACCGGCTCCTCGGCGGTGCTCATCATGGTGCTCTCGGTGATCTCCAACTGGAGCCGCTCGGGCGACAGCCCGGTGTGCCGCAGCAGCGCGCGTACCTCCTGGACCAGGCCGGCGCGGCGTACCTGCCGCACCGCCAGGTTGACGCTGACGAACGGGGCCGGCCCGGTGCCGACGGCCCAGCTCTCGGCCTGCCGGCACGCCTCGGCCAGCACCCACCCGCCGAGCGGGACGATCAGCCCGGTCTCCTCGGCCAGCCCGATGAAGCTGTCGGGCCGCAGGACGCCCAGCTCCGGGTGCCGCCAGCGCACCAGGGCCTCCATGCCGAGGACCCGGCCGTCGCGCAGCGAGGTCAGCGGCTGGAAGTCGAGGTAGAACTCGCCCCGCTCCAGCGCCGCGGGGATGGCCGCGGAGAGCGCGTACCGGGCCAGGTCCTGGCGGTCCCGGTCGGCGTCGTAGAGCGCCCAGCGGGCGCCACCGGCGGCCTTCGCCCAGTGCAGCGTGCTGTCGGCCGCCCGCATCAGGTCACCGGGGGAGGTGCCGGCGACCTCCCGCTCGACGATGCCGATGCTCGCCGAGACGCTCAGCTCGTGCCCGTCCACCAGCACCGGCTCGCGTACCGCCGCGAGGGCGGCCTCGGCGACGGCGACGGCGTCGTCGGTGCCGGTGGTGCCCTCGACCAGGACGACGAACTCGTCCCCGCCGAGCCGGGCGACCAGATGCCCGTCGAGGGCCAGGCGGAGCCGGTCCGCCACGGCCACCAGCAGCCCGTCGCCGACCTGGTGCCCGTGCGAGTCGTTGACCACCTTGAAGCGGTCGAGGTCGAGGAAGCAGACGCCGAGGCGCGCCGAGCCCTCGGCGGGCGAGTCGATGGCGGCGCTGAGGCGCTCCGTCAACAGCGTGCGGTTGGGCAGGTCGGTCAGCGGGTCGTGGGTGGCCTGGTGGCGGAAGCGCGCCTCGCTGCTGCGCAACGCCCGCTCGGCCTCCGCCCGGGCGGTCATCGCGGCCCGGCGGATCGTCTCCTGCTCGTCCAGTGTCCGGTCCCGCATCGCGCGGGCGTAACCGGTGGTCACGGCGGCCAGCAGCCGGGCCAGCCGGTCCTCGACCTCCTCCTCGACCAGGCCGAGGTCGCGGGCCAGGCGGAGCTGGACGACCTCGACCGTACGACCCAGCGCCTCGGCCGAGGCGATGTGGGCGGCCACCAGTTCGGTGCCCACCCGGTGGCCGACCCGCAGGTCGATCGGCTCGGCCAGCAGCGCCGCCGCGAGTTCCTCGGTGAGGCGTTGCAGCAGCGCCTCCAGTTGGGCCTGGGTCATCGGCAGGTAACTGGTGCCGGAGACGGCCTTGGCCCACGCCCGGGCGAAGGTGCCCGGGCGGGACGGGTGCCGCACAGTGGTGCCGGTCGGGGCGACGGTGGCCGCCCCGGGCGGCTCAGCCACCGAGTCGCCCGACGCCGCCGATGAAGGCCGCCCGCTCGGCATCCTCGGCGCTGTCGGGGGAGTCCGGGCGCCACTGCGGCACCCAGACCACGCCGGGGTCGACCAGCTCGAAGCCGTCGAAGAGGGCGGTGAGTTCGCCGCGGCTGCGGATCCACAGCGGATTGTCGGTCCGCCGGTAGACCCGTTCGGCGTCGGCCCGCTCGTCGTCGCCACGGCCGTCGCCGCTGGTCTGCGACAGCACCAGGTAGCTGCCCGGCGCCAGCGCCTCGCGCAGCGTCCGCAGCAGTTCGGCCGGCCGGTCGTCGTCGGGCACGAAGTGCAGCACCGCCACGATCATCACGGCGATCGGCTGGTCGAAGTCGAGCAGCCGGCGGACGTCGGGGTGGGCGACGATGCGCTCGGGACGGCGCAGGTCCTCCTGCACCACCACGGCACGGTCGTTGCCCTCCAGGATCTCCCGGCTGTGGGCCACCGCCACCGGGTCCACGTCGACGTAGACCACCCGGGCGTCGGGGGCCTCGCGCTGGGCGATCTCGTGCACGTTGCCGACGGTCGGGATGCCCGAGCCGACGTCCAGGAACTGCCGGATGCCGGCGTCGAGGAGGAACTGCACCGCCCGGCGGAGGAACGCCCGGTTCGCCTGCGCCATCAGCGGGGCCTCCGGCACCGCCGCCACCATCGCCTGGGCCGCCGCCCGGTCGACCGCGAAGTTGTGCGAGCCGCCGAGGTAGTAGTCGTACATGCGGGCCACGCTGGGGCGTTCGATGTCGATCTCGTCGGGTGCCCAGTCCGGCCGCTGCATGCGTTCACCCCTCCTGTCGGTGTGCGGGACACCGTTGCCCGCGCCGGTATTCTGCCGGCTCACCGCCCGGGAGACCATAGCGCGCCGCGAACCCTTCGACGCCGCCGCGCGATGCGACGACGACGGGTCCGCGCCCTTCGGCGGTCGCGGACCCGTCGGTGGTACGTCGTCGGGCTCCCGGCGGGAGCGGTCAGAACTTCGGGGCGTCCGGCGCCTCGAGCAGACCGAGCCGCAGCGCGGTCATCAGCGCCTGGGCCCGGTTCGCCGCGCCCAGCTTCTCGTAGAGCTTCGAGATGTGGGTCTTGGCGGTGGACTCGCTGACGAAGAGCTGCTTGGCGATGCCCGCCACGCTCATCCCGTCGGCGAGCAGCCGCAGCACCTGCCCCTCGCGCGGGGAGAGCTGCGGCCCGGACGGGGCCAGCCGGCGCTTCATCGCCTCGGCCAGGTCGGCGGCCGTGAAGGCGCTGGGGGAGGAGGCGGCGTGCCGGGCGGCGGCGACCACCTCGTCCGCCGGCGCGGTCTTGGGCACGAAGGCGCTGGCCCCGGCCTCCAGGGCACCGAAGAGCTGGTCGTCGCCGGCGTACATGGTGAGCACGACGATGCCCATCGAGGCGCTCGACTTGCGCAGCGCCCGGGTGGCCTCCAGGCCGCTGCCGTCGGGCAGCCGCAGGTCCATGATCACCACGTCCGGCTGCAGTGCACCCGCCTGGCGCACCCCTTCCGCCGCCGTGGCGGCCTCCCCGACGACCTCGAACTGCCGGTCGCGCTCGAACGCGTGCCGCAGGCCCTTGCGGATCAGGTCGTGATCGTCGACAAGGAGGACCTTGGTACGGGTGGCCGGTGTCGGACTTGTGGTCATCCTCGGGTTACTCCCCTTCTACTGCCGCTGCGCTACCGCGCACGTTATCGCGCCGGGGCGAGGAGCCGAGCACCACCGCCACGGTCGTGCCGCTCGGTTGCCGCGGCCTGATCTCCAACCGGCCCCGGATACGTTCCGCCCTCTCGGCCATGATCGCAAGACCGTAGTGCCCGTCGGACCGCTGGTCAGCGATCCCCTGACCGTCATCCGACACTTCGATCTGCGCGTACGGGGGGTCGACCTCGCAGGTGACCCAGAGATTCGACGCGCCCGCGTGCTTGCGCGCGTTGGTGACCGCCTCCTGGGCGATGCGCAGCAACTCGGCCTCGGTGGCGGCGGGCAGCCGCGCGGTGGACTCGTCCAGGGACAGGTGCACCCGCAGTCCGCCGGAGGCGCCGACCGTGCGGGCGTACTCGGCGATCGCGGCAGCCAGGCCGCCGTGCCGGTCCACCTCGCTGCGCAGCTCGAAGAGGCTCAGCCGCAGCTCGGTGATCACCCGGGTCACCTCGCCGCGCAGCGTGCGTAGTGCCTCGGCGGTCTCCTGCGGGTCCTCGTCGACGTACGCCAGGGCGTTGTCGATGCCGTAGCCGACCATCACCAGTTCCTGCGCCACCCCGTCGTGGATCTCCCGGGCCAGCCGCTGCCGCTCCTCGTTGGTGGCCAGCGAACGGACCTCGTCGAAGAGCAGCGCCGCCTCCAGCCGCAGCGCGGCCGGGCGGGTCAGCCCCGTCACCCGGGACACCACGCCGGGCGGGTACGCCTGCGCCGCGTCCGCCTCCAGCACCACCAGTCCGACGGTGCGCACCCCGGCCACCAGCGGCACGATCAGGGCGGACACGTCGCCGCCGCGGTGCGACCGGGCCTGCGAGCGGGCGGCGGTGTGCGGCTGCTGGCTGGCCCACGCGTCGGCGATGGCCGAGTCCGCGTCCAGTGTCGTCTCCCAGTCGACCCGTTCCACGCCCACCTGGGCGAGCACCACCAGCCGGCCGCCGCCGCTGGCCGACAGCACGGCCGCCCGGTCCGCCCGGGCCACGGTGCGCAGCTCCTCCAGCAGGTGCTCGGAGATGCCGCCCGGGTCCAGGGTGGCCCCGGGCAGCTGCCGGGCCACGGTACGCAGCTGGGTGAGCAGCCGGGTCGCCTCGGCGTACGGCTGCGGCTTGCCCTCGTTGCGGACCTGCATGACCCGGTGCAGGCCGCTGGCGGCGGCGAGGCCGAGCCCGGCCAGGATCAGCCACTGGGCGCAGATCACCAGGTAGCCGAGTTCGCTGATCTGCCGCTGGCCGTCGGTCTCGGTGAGGGCACCCGCCACCAGCAGGGTGGCCGCCGCGACGGCCAGCAGGGCGACGCCCTCGCGGAACCGGCGGCGCAGCGCGGTGACGGTCACCGGGACCGCCAGGTAGGGCAGCACCGCCGAGGCGCCCAGCCCGCCGACGTCCCCGCCGACGGTGGCCACGGCGGCGACCTGGCTCGCGGCCAGCCCCAGCACCAGCACTTCGGCCACCCGGCTGAGCGGGCCGACGGGCCGGTGTTCGGGCGCCAGCAGGGCGGGCAGCCCGGCGACCGCCAGCAGCGCGATCCACCAGAGCTGGCCGGGGTCGTGCGTGGCGTACAGGGTCAGGACGGCGACGAGCGCCAGCATGACCACGCGCGCGGCGGCGGCGAGGGGATGCGGCTGGGGCCGGGGGGGCGTCGAGGCGGGCACGTGACGGATCGTAGTCAGGCCCGGTAGATGTCGGCGATCTCCGCCGCGTACGACTTGTGCACCACCTGGCGCTTGACCTTCAGCGACGGGGTCAGCTCACCCGTCGCCTCGGTGAAGTCGCGCGGCAGGATCCGGAACACCTTGATCGCCTCGGCCTTGGAGACCGCCTGGTTCGCGGCGTCGACGGCGCCCTGGATCTCGGCGCGCAGCCCGTCGTGGTCGCGCAGCTTCTCGACGGGGGTGTCCTCGGGCAGGCCGGCCGAGGCGAGCCAGCGCGGCAGCGCCTCCTCGTCGATCGTGACCAGCGCGGCGATGAACGGCGCCCGGTCGCCGACCACCACGCACTGGCTGATCAGGGGGTGGGCCCGGACCTGGTCCTCCAGCACGGCCGGGGCGACGTTCTTGCCGCCGGCCGTCACGATGATCTCCTTCTTCCGGCCGGTGATGCTCAGGAAGCCGTCGTTGTCGAGCTGGCCCAGGTCGCCGGTGCGGAACCAGCCGTCCGCGCTGAGCGCCTCGGCCGTGGCCGCCTCGTTGCGCCAGTAGCCCTTGAAGATCAGATCGCCGGCGATCAGGATCTCGCCGTCGTCGTCGATCCGGATGGTGACCCCCGGCAGCGGCCGGCCGACCGAGCCGATCCGGGTGGCGTCGGGCAGGTTCGCGGCGGCGGCGGGAGAGGTCTCGGTCAGGCCGTAGCCCTCGCACACGTTCACGCCGATGCCGCGGAAGAAGTGGCCGAGCCGCGCGCCGAGCGGGGCGCCGCCGGAGATGGCGTCGCGGCACCGGCCGCCGAGCGCCGCCCGCAGCTTGCGGTAGACCAGCTTGTCGAAGAGCGCGTGCTGCACGCGCAGCGCCAGGCCGGGGCCGCCTGGGGTCTCCAGCGCCTCGCTGTACGCGATGGCGACCTGCTCCGCGCGGGCGAAGATCCTGCCCTTGCCGTCGGCCTCGGCCTTCTGCTTGGCGCCGTTGTAGACCTTCTCGAACACCCGGGGCACCGAGAGCACGAAGGTGGGGCGGAACTCCTGCAACTCGCCGACCAGGTTCCTGGTGTCCGCGCAGTGCCGCATGGTGGCCCGCGCCTGCACCACGCCGATCTGGATGAGCCGGGCGAAGGCGTGCGCCAGCGGAAGGAAGAGCAGGGTCGAGGCGCCCGGCCGGAAGAGGTTGGGCAGCACCGGCACGGCGTTGGCGATGTCGGCGTACATGTTCCGGTGGGTCAGCACGCAGCCCTTGGGCCGGCCGGTGGTGCCGCTGGTGTAGATGATGGTGGCGAGGTCGTCGGCGCGGACGGCGGCCCGCCGCCGGTCGATCTCCGCCGGGTCGACCGCCTCGCCGGCCCGGACCAGTTCGGCCACGGCGTCGAGGTCGATCTGCCAGACGTGACGCAGCTCGGGCAGCCGGTCCTGGACGCCGGCGACCAGGGTGGCGTGCGCGCTGCTCTCCACCACACAGGCCACCGCGCCGGAGTCGGACAGGATCCAGGCGGTCTGGTCGGCGCTGGAGGTCTCGTAGATCGGCACGGTGACCGCGCCGGCCGCCCAGATCGCGTAGTCCAGCAGGGTCCACTCGTAGCGGGTGCGGCTCATCAGGCCGACCCGGTCGCCGGGCTGGACGCCGGCGGCGACCAGGCCCCGGGCCGCCGCGACGACCTCGTCGCGGAACTGCCGGCAGGTGACGTCGGCCCAGGCGCCCCCCGCGCCGGTGGGGCGGACGAACTGGACTGCGTCCGGGGCGACCTCGGCGTTGTCCCAGACCGGGTCGGTGAGGTTGGCCGCGTCGCCGACGGTGACGATCGGCGGGACGGAGAACTCGCGCACCTGCACTCCCTCGTGCTCACACTGGCCGGGCGGGCCGCCACCACGGGTCGGCTCCGTCGAAACCTACCCGCCCCGGCGGCCGGGGCGAAAAGGCAGGTCGCCCAGGCTGCCCGCTGGTCGCCGCCGGACGCCTCGATCCGGCGTGCCGGGGGCGGCGCGGCGTGGGCGCCGCCGGTGCCGGGTAGCCTCCCTGCATGGCGGACACCTCCACCCAGTCGATCGTCGTCGGCGCGTCACCGGAGCGGGTGGCGGCGGTCATCTGCGACTTCCCGAGCTACCCGGAGTGGACCGAGGCGATGCGGCGGGTCGAGGTGATCGAGGAGTACGAGGACGGCTACGCCAGCCAGGTCCGCTTCACGATCGACGCCGGTGTGCTGGCCGACGAGTACGTGCTGGCCTACGAGTACGCCGAGGATCTCTCCCGGATCGAGTGGCACCTGGTGGAGCCCTCGAAGATGCAGAAGTTCCAGCGCGGCTCGTACGACCTGGACAGCAACCCGGACGGCAGCACGACGGTGACCTACACCCTGGAGGTCGAGCTTTCCGTCGGGATGCTCGGCATGTTCCGCCGCAAGGCCGAAAAAATGATCATGGATACCGCGTTGAAGCAGCTCAAGCGCCGGGTAGAAGCATCCGGTGCGGCGCAGTGACGCGTCCGGCGGCAGGGTAGGGGAGCCGACCATGGGTGCAACGGATCCGGGTTCGGCCCGGGAAGAGGCCGAACGTCTGGTCGCCACGGCGCTGGCCGCCGCCCGGCTGGCCGCGGCCGGCTCGAAGGGCGGCCAGTGGGGTCCGCTCGGTGGGATCGTGTCGAGTGTCCTCGGTCACAGCGGCAGCCCGGGTGCGTCGACCGGGTCGCCCGCGGGCGGTTTCGCCACCGGCGCGGCCGAATGCTGCGTCTGCCCGGTCTGCCGGGGCATCGCCGCCCTGCGCGATCCGAGTCCCGAGTTCGCCGAGCGCCTCGCCACCGGCGCGGGCGACCTGGCCGCCGGTGTGGCCAGCCTGCTGCGCGCGTTCACCCCGCCCGAGCCCTCCGCCGACGCCCCCGCCGGGCCGGCGGCCACCCCGGGTCCGGCAGGCGGGGACGACCACGTGTGGCGCGAGGCCACCCGTAGCGGGCATGATTCTCAGCCGGCACCGGAACGGGACGTCTGGTCCGCCGCCACGCGGGCGGAGGACGAGGCCGCCCCGGCCGCCGTACCGCCCGTCGACGTCGCCGGGCAGGCCGCCCCGGGGACCGTCCGGACGTCCACCGACGGGCCCGTGGTCCCCACGTCCCGGGCACCGGGGGACGAGGGCGGGCAACCTCCGGGCGACGGGGCCTGACCAACGCACATCCCGACCACGCGCCGGTCGTCCGCCGGCGCCGGTGCGGGCAGCACAGCAGAGGGGAGTGGCGGCGGTGACGCTGACCATCGGAGTCGACGTCGGTGGCACGAAGGTGGCCGGTGGTGTCGTGGACGCCGCCGGCACGGTCCTCGTGCAGGCCCGACGGGACACCCCCGCCGACGATGTCGCCAAGACCCGCGACGTCATCATCGAACTGGTCCGCGAGCTGGCCTCCGGGCACGCGATCGAGGCGGTCGGCATCGGCGCGGCCGGCTGGATCGACGCCAGCCGCTCGACCGTGCTGTTCGCCCCGAACCTGGCGTGGCGGGACGAGCCGCTGCGCGACTACGTCAGCGCCGCCACCGGCCTGCCGGTGATCGTGGAGAACGACGGCAACGTGGCGGCCTGGGCGGAGTTCCGCTACGGCGCGGCCCGCGAGGCCGACGACTCGATGGTCATGTTCACCATCGGCACCGGCGTCGGCGGCGGCATCGTGCTCAGCGGGGAACTCCTGCGGGGCGCCAACGGCATCGCCGCCGAGCTGGGCCACATGCTGACGGTGCCGGACGGTCACCAGTGCGGCTGCGGCCGGCTCGGCTGCATCGAGCAGTACGCCAGCGGCAGCGCCCTGGTGCGGTTCGCCCGCGCCGCCGCCCGGCAGGAGCCGCACCGCGCCACCGGCCTGCTGGAACTGGCCGGCGGCGAGGCCGAGGCGGTCACCGGGCCCATGGTCACCGCCGCCGCGCAGGCCGGCGACCCGGTCTCCACCGAGGCGTTCGCGCAGGTCGGCCGGTGGCTCGGCACCAGCCTCGCCGACATGGCGCAGATCCTCGACCCGCAGGTGCTCGTCGTCGGCGGCGGGGTGATCGAGGCCGGCGACCTGCTGCTCGGCCCGACCCGCAGGTCGTTCGCCAACGCGCTCGCCCAGCGCAGCCGCCTCCCCGTCGCCGAGATCCGCCCGGCCGAGCTGGGCAACACCGCCGGCGTCATCGGCGCCGCCGACCTGGCCCGCCGGATCTGAGGCGGTGACCGTGACGCAGAGTCCGGGCGTGCCGCTGCGCGTCGTGTCGTACAACATCCACAGCCAGCGCGACGACACGGCCGCGCTGGCGGCGGTCGTCCGCGACGCCAGGCCGGACGTGGTGATCGTGCAGGAGGGGCCGCGCCGGTTCCGGTGGCGGCAGAAGTCGGCGGCGCTGGCGGAGTCCTTCGGTCTGGTGGTGGCCGCCGGCGGGCTGCCCGCGCTCGGCAACCTGCTGCTGACCAGCCTGCGGGTGCGGGTGGTGGCCGACCGCTGCCAGCGCTTCCCGCTCACCCCCGGCCGGCACCTGCGCGGCGCCGCGTACGCCGAGTGCGTGGTCGCCGGGGCAGCCCGGTTCGCCCTGGCCGGGTCGCACCTGTCCACGGACCCGGCCGAGCGGCCCGCGCAGGCCGCGCTGTTCAAGCGCGAGCTGGACGCCGCGACCACCCCGGTGGTCGCCGCGGCCGACCTGAACGAGGGGCCGGACGGGCCGGCCTGGGCCACCGTGGCGCGCGGGCTGACCGACGCCGCCGTGGCGATGGACCGGGCCGACCGGCTCACCTACTCCTGCGCGGACCCCCGGCGGCGCATCGACGCCCTCTTCGTCGATCCACGGATCACGGTGGTCGACTACGACGTGGTGGACACCCCGCAGACCCGCCGCGCGAGCGACCACTTCCCGGTCCTGGTCGACCTGCTGCTGCCGGCCGCCGACTGACCGTCCGTCGCGGCCGGGGCTGGACAACCCGCTCCGTTGTGGAGAGGATGCTGCGCGACCCGGCACTCGTGCCGCACAAAAGGAGATCCCGGTGTCCACCTCCACCGACCATGGCCGGCCCGACCCGGAGGCGAGCACTCTCGCCCTGACCCGCGACGGCCGGCCGGTCTCCGACCGGGGCGACACCGTCTGCGTCGTCGGCGCGGGGGCCAGCGGTCTGACGGCGATCAAGAACCTGAAGGAACACGGCTTCGGCGTCGACTGCTACGAGCGGGAGACCGGCGTCGGCGGCGCCTGGAACTGGCGGCACGACCGCAGCCCGGTGTACGCGAGCACGCACCTGATCTCGTCGCGGCCGTTCACCCAGTTCCCCGACTTCCCGATGCCGGACGACTGGCCGGACTACCCGCACCACAGCCGGCTGCTGTCGTACTTCGAGCGGTACGCCGACCACTTCGACCTGCGCGGGCACATCTGGTTCGGCACCGAGGTCGTCCGGGTGGAGCCCGTGGCCGGTGACCGCTGGGACGTGACCACCCGCAGCACCGGCGGCTACGGCCCGGAACGCACCTCCCGCTACGCGGCCGTGGTGATCGCCAACGGCCACAACTGGTCGCCGAAGCTGCCCCGCTACGAGGGGCTGGAGGAGTTCCGGGGCGAGGTCATGCACGCCTCGTCCTACAAGGACCCCGCGCAACTGCGCGGCAAGCGGGTGCTGGTGGTGGGCGCCGGCAACACCGGCTGCGACATCGCCGTCGAGGCCGCCCAACAGGCGTCGCGCTGCTGGCACTCGACCCGCCGGGGCTACTGGTACGCCCCGAAGTACGTCCTCGGCCGCCCCGCCGACCAGGTCAACGACGCGCTGCTGGCGCTGCGCGTGCCGCTGCGGGTGCGGCAGTGGCTCTACCACTGGACGCTGCGGCTGACCGTCGGCGACCTGACCCGGTTCGGCCTGCCGAAGCCCGACCACCGGGTCTACGAGACGCACCCGATCGCCAACAGCCAGCTCGTCTACTACGTGGGCCACGGCGGGATCGCGCCGGTGCCGGACGTCGTCCGCTTCCACCCGTACGCCGTCGAGCTCTCCGACGGCCGGGAGATCGACCCGGACCTGGTCGTCTTCGCCACCGGGTACCTGCCGCGCTTCGAGTTCCTCGACCCGGAGGTGCTCGGCGACGACGCGGGGGAGGGCCGCCCGAAGCTCTGGCTGAACGCCTTCGTCCCCGGTCGCCCCACGCTGGCCGTGGCCGGGCTGGTGCAGCCGGACTCGGGCATCTTCCCCCTGTCGCACTGGCAGTCGGTGCTCTTCGCCCGGCTGCTGCGGCTGCGCGTGACCCGTCCCGACCGGGCGGCGGCCTTCGCCGCCCGGGTGGCGGCGAAGGCGGGGGAGCGCTACGCCGGGCCCGTCAAGGACAGCAGCCGGCACTGGTTCGAGGTCGGCCACGCCGACTACCTGCGCGCGGTCCAACGCGCGCTGCACGACCTGGAGGAACAGTGAGTCAGGTGCGGATCATGCGCGGGCGGGAGTGGGCCCGCCCGGTCCGTCCGGTCCGGCGTGAGGTGCTCGGCGTGACCCCCGAGGTGGAACAGGGACGCCCGCCGCTGCTCTTCGTACCGGGCTTCGGGCACGGTGCCTGGGCGTTCGCCGAGCACTGGCTCGGTCACGCCGCGTCCCGGGGCTTCCCGGCGTACGCGCTGAGCCTGCGCGGGCACGGCGGCAGCGGGCCGGCGCCGGAGGCGACGCTGCGGGCGTACGCGCACGACGTGACCCAGGTGGCCGCGGGCCTGCCGCGCCAGGCGGTGCTGGTGGGGCACGGCGCCGGGGCGCTCGTGGTGGCCCACGCGCTGGCCCGCTACCCGGCCCGGGCCGCGGTGCTGGTCGCGCCGGTGTTCGGCGGCTGGGCGACGTTCGGGGCGGCGCTGCGCCGCAACCCGGTCGGCACGCTGCCGGCGGTGTTCGGCGGGCCGCTGCGGCTGCACCGCCGGCAGCTGTTCAGCCGGGAGCTGCCCGAGGCGGAGGCCCGGGGCTACGCGGGCCGGCTGGGGCGGGCCGGCCGGCGTGCCCAGTGGCAGCTGCTGACCGGGCGGGCCGCCGAGCCGGCGGTGGGCAACCCGCCGGTGCTGGTGCTGGGCAGCCCCGACGACCGGGTCGTGCCGTCGACGGCGCTGACCCGGGCGGCCCGGCGGTACGGCTCCGCCCCGCTGCTCTTCCCCGGCATGGGGCACGACATGATGCTCGACGCCCGGTGGCGGGAGCCGGTCGACGCGATCCTGGACTGGCTGGAGAAGGACCCCGCGCCGACCGGCCGGCCCTGACCGCCCCGGGCCGGGCCGGCCGCACGTGACTGCCCCGCGCCGACCGGCCAAACGTGACTGCCCCGCGCGACCGGACGGCGGTGGCGCGGGCCGGGCCGGTCGCCTCAGCCGGCGGCGCCCAGCCGGGTCAGCAGCGAGCCGCTGTCGTCGAGGGCGGAGAGGTAGGAGCGGGCCCACGCGCGGATGTCGTGCCGGTGCAGGTGCGCCCGCATGGCCCGCATCCGCGCGCCGAGGTCGTCCGGGCCCGCCCGCAGCGCCGCGAGCAGCCCCTGCTTGAGCCCCTCCAGGTCGTGCGGGTTGACCAGGTACGCCTGCGGCAGTTCGGCGGCGGCGCCGGCGAACTCGCTGAGCAGCAGCGCGCCCGTGTCGTCGACCCGGGCGGCCACGTACTCCTTGGCGACGAGGTTCATCCCGTCGCGCAGCGGGGTCACCGCCATCACGTCGGCGACGCGGTAGAGCGCGGCCAGTTCGGCGCGGTCGAACGGCTGGGTCAGGTAGTGGATCGCCGGCTCGCCGACCCGGCCGAACTCGCCGTTGATCCGCCCGACCTCGCGCTCCACCCGTTCGCGGAGGATCTGGTACTGCCCGACCCGCTCCCGGCTGGGCACCGCCACCTGCACGAGCACGGTGTCGCGCACCTTGACGTGCCCGTGGGCGATCAGCTCGCTGTACGCCTTGAGCCGCTGCTCGATGCCCTTGGTGTAGTCCATCCGGTCGACGCTGAGGATCACCTGCTCGGGACTGCCGAGGTCATGGCGCAGCCGGGCGGCCCGGTCGGCCACGTCGGGCCGGGCGGCCAGCGCGGCCATCTCGGCGGTGTCGATGGAGACGGGGAAGGCGCCGATCCGGACCACCCGGTCGTCGACGGCGATCCGC
Organism: Micromonospora sp. CNZ303; assembly: GCF_004345505.1. NCBI lineage: Bacteria > Bacillati > Actinomycetota > Actinomycetes > Micromonosporales > Micromonosporaceae > Micromonospora > Micromonospora sp. CNZ303. Next base: position 87,440 of record NZ_SLVT01000009.1, read on the forward strand.
CGGTCGGTGGCGGGGACGTCCAGCACCTTCGCCACCAGCTGGGCGAAGTTGTGCGCGGCCTGGGAGCGCTGGAAGCCGATCAGGTCGGCGCCGAGCATCCCGCGCAGCAGCTCGGCCCGCCGCGGGAGCTGCATAAACAGCTCGGGCGGTGGGAACGGCACGTGCAGGAAGAAGCCGATCCGCAGGTCCGGCCGCAGCTCCCGGAGCAGGCCGGGCACCAGTTGCAGGTGGTAGTCCTGCACCCAGACGAGCGCGCCGGGCTCGGCCACGTCGGCCGTGGCCTGGGCGAACCGCTGGTTGACCCGCTGGTACGCCTCCCACCAGCTGCGGTGGTACTCCGGTTGCTCCACCGAGTCGTGGTAGAGCGGCCAGAGGGTGGCGTTGGCGAAGCCCTCGTAGTGGTCGCGCAGGTCGTCGGTCGTCAGCGCAACGGTGTGCATGCGGACGCCGTCCACGTCGGGCAGCGCGGGCGCCGGGCCGGTGCCGCCGGCCCACCCCACCCACGTCGCCGGGGTGTGTCGCAGGAGGGGATGGAGGGCGCTGACCAGGCCGCCGGGACTGCGGCGCCATTCGCAGGCCCCGTCGGGCGCCACACTGTCGTCGATGGGCAGGCGGTTGGCCACCACCACGAGGGAACTCTGTCGCATCTCGGGCATTCCGATCAGCAGGGAGTGACCGCCGCAGCGGAGGAACAACCGGGCAGTCAGCGAGGGATGTGACGGACAGCGGTATTCCTACTGACAGTAAGTTACACCAGTGTTGCGCACCGGGCTCGGGGCGTCCGTCGTCCCGGGATGCGGGCAGGAGCGCCGGCGGACAGCTCGCTGGTCAGACGACTGCGCCGTCGTCCGGGTCGCGCTCGTCGTCGTCGCCACCGGGGCGCAGCCGCCAGATCAGCGCGACGAAGCCGGCGAGGATGCCGGTGAACCCGAACAGGTTGACCACCGACGGGTCGGCCACGGGGAAGAGCGACGGGAACAGGAAGAGCACGAAGCCGACCACGATGGCCAGCACCCCGACCACCGTGTACTTCGAGAAGCGCGGCAGGGGCGGGGGCGGCGGCGGGGTGTAGCGCTCGTCCTCCGACTCGTCGTCGGGCAGGTCCGCGCCGAAGGTGTCCAGCCCGTCGAGCAACGACGGCTCGTCGTGGCGGCCCCGCGACAGGGAGACGCCCGAGATGTCGGCCGCGTACGGCAACCGTCGCACGTCGGTGGCGGTCGGCCCGGCGGGCTCGTCAGGCGTGCCGAGGGTCACCGGGCCGGCGGCGGGCCCGGGCGGGTCGTCCACGTCCTCGGCGGCGGGCCACGGGTTGTCGCCACCGCGGGGGGCGGTGGTGTGGAAGCCGGCGACGATACGGGCCCACTCGGCCTCGATGTCCGGCTCGTCGGCGCGGGGCTTCTCGGGGGCCGTCTCGTCCGCGAGCTGGGTCAGGTAGTCCCGCGCGGTCCTCAGGTGCGAGCGGTCGACGTAGAGCCGGTCGACGGGGCGGGCGGGCACGGTGGTGGTGCGGGTGACCGGGTTCAGGTCGGCCGAGGGCTGGAGGTAGGCGGCGATCCCACCGGCGGCCAGGACGTCGAGCAGGTGCTCACCGACGCGCGGATCCACGTCGCCGGCGATGGCGTACTCGCTCGCGTCGAGCCCGTTGTCCCGCCGTCCCCGGCGGGCCCCACCCGCTGACACCGGACATCCTCCTCATCACGCGCCCGCGGCGCGGCCGCCTGAGCCCCGTCGGCGCCGACCCGCACGCCGTGCCTTGAATCGTGACACGTCCGGACCCGGTTCCGGGAGTGCCTTGTGGCGCGGCGTACGAAGTCAGAGGCCCTGTCGCAGGTCGCGACCGGGGATTTATGTCCGTTCTTGCTGAATGTTTTTCAACGGAGCCCGCCTGCGGCACCGCCCGAGGGGCCGCCGGTGCCGACGAGCGCGCGACCGCCGGTCAGCCCGGGCCGGGCGGTGAACCCGGCCGCACCAGACCGCTCTCGTACGCCGCCACGACGAGTTGCGACCGGTCCCGGGCGTGCAGCTTGGCCAGCAGCCGGCTCACGTACGTGCGTGCCGTCGCCGGGCTGATGTGCAGGACCGCGCCAATCTCGTCGTTGGACCGGCCGGCGGCCACCTCGGCCAGGACCTCCCGCTCCCGGGCGGTCAGCGCCGCCAGCCGGGCCGGGTCCGGCTCCCGCCCACCGGCGCGTACCGCCGTCATGACCCGCCGCGTCACCGCGGGGGAGAGCAGGGCCTCCCCGGCCCGGACGATCCGCACCGCCCCCCGTAGCTCGTCGGGGCCGGTGTCCTTGAGCAGGAAGCCGGACGCGCCGGCCCGGATCGCCTCGAAGACGTACTCGTCGGTGTCGAACGTGGTGAGCACGACGACCCGTACGCCGGTCAGCCGCTCGTCGGCGACGATCCGGCGGGTGGCCTCGATGCCGTCCGTGCCCGGCATCCGGACGTCCATCAGCAGGACGTCCGGCCGCTCGGTGACCGCCAGCCGGTACGCCGCGTCGCCGTCGCCCGCCTCCCCGACGACCTCGATGTCCGGCGCCCGGTTCAGCAGCGCACGCAGCCCCGCGCGAACCAGGTGCTGGTCGTCGACGAGTCCCACCCGGATCACGTGGTCCCTCCCAGGGGTAGTTCGGCGCGTACCTCGAAGCCGCCGCCGGGTCGGTTGCCGGCGGTGACGGTGCCCCCGAGCAGGGCGGTGCGCTCCCGCATGCCGCCGAGCCCGTACCCGCGCGGGGTGTCCTCGCGCTGCCCACGGCCGTCGTCGCGGACGGCGACGGCGAGGGTGCCGGCGCCACGGACGACGTCGATCTCGACGGTGCGCGCACCGGCGTGGCGCAGGGTGTTGGTCAGCGCCTCCTGGATCAGCCGGTGGGCGGTCGAGTCGACCGCGGCGGGCAGCCCGGTCAGCTCGCCCTGCCGGTGGACGGCGATCCGCAGCCCGGTGGCCCGCGCGCCGGCGGCCAGGGCGTCCAGCCCGGCCAGCCCTCCCACCGGTTGCCGGGGCTCGGCCACGGCCGGGTCGCGCAGGAGACCGAGGGTGGTGCGCAGTTCCCGGGCGACCTGGGTGGTGGCCGAGCGGACGTGCCCCAGGGCGGCCCGGGCGGCTGCCGGGTCGTCGTCGAGGGCCTCGTCGGCCACGCCGGCGTGCAGCGAGATGACGGAGATGTGGTGGGCGATGACGTCGTGCAGGTCCCGGGCGATCCGGAGCCGTTCCTCCTCGACGCGGCGCGCCGCCTCCCGGGCGTGGTCGCGCTCCAGCTGCCGCAGCCGCCACCGTTGCTCCCGGCGCCGCAGCCGCCGGGACCGGACCCCGTCGCCGAGGGCGACCGCGGCGGCCATGATGGCGACGCTGGAGGCCAGCTCGAAGCCGATGAGGTACGCGACGCTCGCGCCGTCCGCCGTGCGGAACGCGGTGGAGACGACGAGCAGGCCGAGCCCCACGAGCACCGCCCAGCGCAGTTGCCCGGCCTCGGCCGCCGAGTAGAGCGCCGCGGCGAGGGGGAGGGCCAGCCCGACCGGCGGGTAGCCGGCCACGTAGTAGGCGACCAGGCCCGCGGCGCTGACCACCAGCACGGTGGTCGGCGCGCGGCGGCGCAGGAGCACGAGCGCGCCGAGCCCGACGGCGAACAGGTAGGCGGGAGCGTCGCGGCCCCGGTCGCCGCCCAGGTTCGCGGTGATCGCCGCCGCCACGACGGCCGAGACGGCGACGCCGATGAGCAGGTCCAGCACGGCGGCCCGGGGCAGCCGGACCAGCCTGCCCGCTCCCCGTCGCGCCCCGGTCACCCGCACACCACGAGCGTAGGTGCCGCCGGCCTGCCCGCGGGGCCGACGGGTGTCCCGACCGACCGTCGCCGCGCGTCGTATCCGCGACGGGCGGCGGTACGTCGACAGGCGACACCGCCCGCCCGCCGTCCGGCTGCGGCCGTCCGGGATGGACGCTGCGCGCCACGCGGGCCGGATCACGTTGTGGCGGCCGGCATCGGGTTCGTAGGCTCATGCCCACGACGACCCGTGGCGACGCGGCGGCCTCGCGACCACACCTGGAAAGGACGCCGGTGCTGTACTGGCTGATGAAGTACGTGCTCCTCGGCCCGCTGCTGAGGCTGGTCTTCCGCCCGCAGGTCGAGGGGCTGCACCACGTGCCCGACACCGGGCCGGTGATCCTCGCCAGCAACCACCTGTCGTTCTCCGACTCCATCTTCACGCCGCTGGTCGTGAAGCGGCGGGTGACGTTCATCGCCAAGGCCGAGTACTTCACCGGCAAGGGCGTCAAGGGCTGGCTGACGAAGATGTTCTTCGTCGGCTCCGGCACCATCCCGGTCGACCGCTCGGGCGGCCGGGCGGCCAGGGCGGCCCTGGACACCCAGCTGCGGGTGCTGCGCGCCGGGGGCATCGCCGGCATCTATCCCGAGGGCACCCGTTCGCCGGACGGCCGGCTCTACCGGGGCAAGACCGGCGTGGCCCGGCTGGCCCTGGAGAGCGGCGCCCTGGTCATCCCGACGGCGATGCTCAACGCCGACGAGATCCAGCCGCCCGGCAAGCTGATCCCCAGGATCGCCCGGGTGCGGATCCGGTTCGGCCCACCGCTGGACTTCTCGCGCTACGCCGGGATGGCCGGTGACCGGTACGTCGAGCGCGCGGTGACCGACGAGATCATGTACGAGCTGATGGAGCTCTCCGGCCGCGAGTACGTCGACATGTACGCCCAGAAGGTCAAGAGCCCGCCCGCCGGCCCGGTCCCCCGCGAGCCGGTCCCCGCCTGACGGGCCGCCCGCCCGCGTCGCCCGGTCAGCAGGCCAGGGCGGTGTCGGCGGCGGTCGTCGGGGGGCGGGCCAGGTCCAGCAGGACGGGGGCGTCGTTGCGCAGCGCGAAGGCGCGCAGCTCGGCCAGCTCCGGGCGGCCCGCCGTCGACTCGCCGGCCCGCTCCAGCTCCACCGTCGCGAAGGTCAACGCCAGCATCCGGTCCGTCACGTCCGGGATGCCGGCGTAGATCTCGGCGCCGGCCAGGTGCAGCTCCGCGGCCCGCCGGTGGTCGCCGTCCGCGGCGGCCAGCGCACCGGCCACCGTTCGGCGCGCCGCCTCGGACCAGGGTGTGCGGTGACCCACCCGGTCCAGCATCGCGCGTACCCGGGCCGCCGCTTCCCGCCCGGCGAGGCTGGCCGCGTATCCGGCCGCCGGGATCCACTCGCCGCTGGCGATGGCGGGCACCACCGACCAGGAGTCGGCCAGCTCGTCGATCAGCGCCGTCGCCTCCTGCCGGCGTCCCTGCAGGGCCCGGCAGAGCGCGCCCATCCCCAGCATCGTCCAGTGCGGCCGGTGGAAACCGCTGCGCCGGGCGGCGTCGAGCGCCGCCGCCACGTCGTCGCTGAACGTGGCGGCGGCGTCGTCGTCCGAGTGGGAGCGCGCCGGCGGCACCCGCTCGCCGCGCAGTACCAGCAGGCAGGAGCGTAGGCCGCGGACCTGCATGTCCCAGCTGCCGGTCGGGGTGTCCACGAAGGCCTCGGCGGCGGCCAGCAGCCGGTCGAAGTCGCCCTCGAACCAGGCGCGCATCGCCTCGGCCGAGTAGCTCGTGGTCAGCGTCTGCCCGCTGGCCTTGCGGGTCGGCGACGACGAGAGCAGGGCGTCCGAGCGCAGCCAGTCGCCCTCCTCGCAGACGGCGTAGGCGAGGTTCTGCATGGCCCGGGGCAGGGCGATCAGCTGATTGGCGCGGCTGAGCTCGACGATCGCGTGCAGGTCGTCCAGGCCGGACCGGTCACCCGCCTGGTAGCGGGCGGTCGCCGAGGTGATCCGGGCGTTGGTGCGGGTCTCGGTCAGCCCCAGCCGCTCACCGATCTCCGCCGCCCGGTCGGCCGCGGCGACCGCCGGATCACGCTCGTAGTTCAGCATGTGCAGCCGGCCCAGCTCGGCGTAGGCGTCCGCCTTCTGCGGGCTGTCCGGCAGCGGGTCGAAGAGCGCGACGGCCCGGTCCAGGCAGGCGAGCGCGGCGGCCCGGTCGGCGCGCAGCCACGCGGCCTGACCGAGCAGCGTCCAGGCGCGCGCCGCGCAGGCGTCGTCGTCGTGCGCCAGCAGCCGGTCGGCGAGCGCCTGCACCTGCTCGGGCCCGCCGCCGGAGAGGAAGACGTTGCCGTCGCGGTAGAAGGAGATCTCGGTGCTGAGCAGCTCGAGTTGGAGCCGGTCGAGCGGGTCGGAGTCGTCGGCCAGCCCGAGCGCCCGGCCCGCGTGGCTCGCCGCGACGTCGAGACTGTGCAGCGCGTACGCCCGGCGGGCCGCCCGGTGCAGCGCGGCCCGGGCGGGGCCGGCGAACCGGGCCATCTCCATGCCCAGCGACCGGGCGATCTCGTGGGCCGCCCACCGGTGGTGGGCCAGCACCTCCGCCAGGTCGGTGTCCCGGCTCTGCGAGAGCATGTCCAGCCACTGCGCCGTCCGCTCGTGCCGCGCCACTCGCTCGGTACGGGGCAGCCGCTGGTAGCAGACGTCGCGCACCAGCACGTGCCGGAACCGGTACTCGGGCTGCCCGGCCATCGTGGAGGCGGCCTGCTCGTGCACGAAGTCGCGCTGCTCCAGCCGGCGCAACGCGCGCTCCACCGACTCGACGGGCTGCCCGAGCGCGGCGGCCACGGCCCCCGGCCAGAACTGCACGCCGACCACGGCGGCGGCCAGCAGCACCGTGCGCTCCTTGGCGTCGAGCAGGTCGATGCGGTTGGCGATGACGGCGTGCACGCTCTCCGGCATCGGCAGGTCGAGGTGCTTCTCCAGCGACCAGCCCCGCACGGACTGGCGCAGCGCGCCCTGCTCGATCAGCATCCGGACGTACTCGTGGGCGTAGAGCGGGTTGCCGCCGGCCACCTCGATCAGCGGGGTGAGCATGTCGGCGGAGAACGCCGCCCGGCCGAACATGTGGGCGTAGAGCGCGGCGATGCCCGTGTCCCGCAGCGGGGGCAGGGTGATGGTCACCGAGCCGGTGATCGTCCCCGCCCAGCTCGGGTCCCGGTCGACGAGTTCCGGTCGGGCGGTGCAGAGCAGCAGCAGCGGCACGTCCCGGGCGGCGGTGCCGAGCAGCTCCACGAAGCGCAGCATCGCGTCGTCGGCCCAGTGCAGGTCCTCGAAGACCAGCACGGTCGGCCGGCGCGCGGCCAGGGCGAGCAGGAAACGCCGCCACGCCGAGCCGGTCTCCTCGGCCGGCAGCGCGGTGCCCGGCAGGCCGACGAGGGGCCGCAGGGCGTCGACGAGGCGCTGCCGCTCGCCCGGGCCGACCAGCTCGCCGACGGCCGAGGCGAGCCGCTGCGCCGCGCTCGACGCCGGGTCGGTGTCCAGGATGCCGGCCTCGGACTTGACGATGTCGGCCAGCGCCGCGAACGTCACGTTCTCGCCGAACGGCGGGCACCGCCCGATCCGCCAGGTCAGCGGCTCGTCGACCAGCCGGTCCACGTGCCGGTACAGCTCCCGGACCAGCCGGCTCTTGCCCAGCCCGGCCCGGCCGAACACGGTCACCACCTGCGGGCGGCGGTCGCGCAACGACCGGTGCAGGGCGTTGACCAGCATCCCCAGCTCGTGTTCGCGGTCGATCAGCGGCGTGACGTCGGGCTGCCGGTCCGTCGGCTGGCGGCGGACCGGGGACAGGGCCAGCCACACCTCGGTCGTCGTCGACCGCCCGCGCAGGGTGACCGGCGGCTGCTCCGAGTAGCGGATCGCGTCCCGGGTGAGGGCGTGCGTCACGCCGCAGACCAGCACCCCGCCCGGCGGCGCGACCGACTGCATCCGGGAGGCCGTGTTGACCACGTCGCCGGCCACGATCGCCTGGCCGCCGTCGCGGGCGGCGGCGACGTCGACCAGCGCCTCGCCGGTGGCCACCCCGACCCGGAAGCGCAGCGCGTCGGCGCCGGCGGGGGCGAACCGGGTCAGCACCCGTTGCAGCTCCAGCCCGGCCCGCACGCAGCGCAGCGCGTCGGTCTCGGTCGCCACGGGCGCGCCGAACAGGGCCATCACCGCGTCGCCGATGTACTTCTCCACCACCCCGCCGTACTGCCCCACGACGCGACGGGCGGCCGAGAAGAACCCGGTCTGCATGCCGCGGACCAGCTCCGGGTCGGCCCGCTCGACGTACGGGGTGAAGTCGATCAGGTCGACGAAGAGCACGCTGACCCGGCGGCGGTCCTCCTGCGGGGCCGGCTGTCGCTCGCTGCCCGGCCGGGCGGCGCCGCAGGAGGTGCAGAACGCCACGTCCTGGGCGAGCGGGCGCAGGCAGTGCGGACAGACCGCGCCCAGCTCGTTGCCGCAGCCGCCGCAGAAGCGGTCGCCCGCGGCAGCCGTGCGTCCACAGCGGTCACACTGCGTGGCGATGACGCCCTCCACTCGCGATCCCGCCGGTGCCGTGATCGGCACCGTTCCGGTGTCAGTATCGCCGTCCGTCCAGCTGTCGGGTACCGGGCTGTTGGCTTGTGGACAGTCCACCGGCCGGTCCTGCGGTTACAGTCAGGCGGCTGATTGTCGACCATTGACCACAGGGGGATTCCCGATGGTGTACGTGATGTTGCAGAGCGACTGGACCGACGGCAGCGGGGTCAGCCACCTCGCGGGCGACTCCGTCGACGTGGACGCCGCCACGCTGGCCGCGCTCCAGGCGCAGGGGATCGTCAGCGAGCAGTCCGGTGGCGGCAAGGACGGCACCGAGTGGGTCGGGCCGGGCAGCACCAACTGGGTCGGGCCGGGCAGCAACACTCCCTGACACCCCGCACGAAAGGGCCGGAGCGGCTGCTCCGGCCCTTTTTCGCGTACGCCTCAGCGCTCGCTCATGCCGGCGCGGCGGCGCAGCGCCGCGACGTCGGTGACCACGATGCGCCGGCCCTCGGTGCGCAGCCAACCCCGGTTGGCGAACGACCCGATCGCCTGGTTGACGCTCTGCCGCGAGCCGCCGGCCATCTCCGCGAGCTGGCTCTGGTTGAGCTCGATGGTGATCATCGGGGCCTGGCTCTCGCCGGCCAGCCGCACCAGGGTCTTGGCCACCCGGCCGGGCAGGTCCAGGAAGACGTGGTCGGCGTTCTGCTCGGTCAGCCGTCGGATCAGCCCGCCGAGCGAGCGCATCACCGCGTCGAGGATGCGCGGGTTGGAGTGCACCAGCTCCATGAACGCGCCCCGGGACAGCGCGAGCGCGGCGCAGTCCTCGATCGCCTCGGCCGAGGCGGAGCGGGTGGAGGCGTCGAGCAGGGAGACCTCGCCCAGCACGTCCGGCGGACGGATGACCGACAGTACGGCGCGTTCGCCGGTCGGCGCGGTGCGGAAGACCGCGACCGCGCCCCGACGCAGGACGATGAGGGACTCGCCGGGGTCGTTCTCGACGAAGAGCAGTTGGCCCTTGCGGTACGTGCGGGGGACCGCCGCGGCGATCACCCGCTGCCGGACCTCCGGCTCCAGCCCGGCGAACATCTCCACACCCGTGAGCGCGTCACCCGGCTCCGGCATGCGCATCTCCACGGTCCAACCCCTCCCCGGTCAAGGACCACAACTCGCTCACCGGGTGAACCTGAAGGCCCTCGACGAGGTGAACTGACACCGGTTCGGCGTCCGGTAGCGGTACACATCAGATCATGACGGTCCGGTCGCTTGCTGTACACCCCTCAAATCACTTCCGTGACACTCCCGAGCTGCGACGACCGGCGTGGTGGGGGGCGATCCGGCCGCCCCGGTCGTTGCGACGTCGAGGGCGTGGGCGAGGATGACGGGCGATGGTCTACCGCTATTTCTACGACTGCGAGTTCATCGAGGACGGCCGGCTCGTCGACCTGGTGTCGATCGGCGTCGTCGACGAGTACGGCCGCGAGTTCTACGCCGTCTCGACCGAGTTCGACGACTCGCGGGCCGTGCCCTGGGTGCGCCGCAACGTGCTCGACAAGCTGCCCTCCCCGGCGAACCGCGCCTGGCGTTCCCGCGAGCGCATCCGCGACGAGCTGTACGACTTCCTCGTCGAGCCGGTCCGTGACCGCCCGGGCGAGCAGCTGGAGCTGTGGGCCTGGTACGCCGCGTACGACCACGTCGCCCTGGCCCAGCTGTGGGGCGCCATGCCGGCGCTGCCCCGGGAGATCCCCCGGTTCACCAAGGACCTGCGCCAGCTCTGGGACGACCGGGGCCGGCCGCCGCTGCCGGACGCCGACGCGGCGCGGCACGACGCGCTGGTCGACGCCCGGCACAACCTGGCCCGGTGGCGGGCGATGACCGGTTCGTAGGTTTGGTCGGTTCTGTCCCGGGCACCGGTGCGACGTCGAGCCGATGTGAGGGAGAATCCCAATGAGCAACGAACCGACCAACGCCGCCGAGGCCCGGCGGCGGGTGACCGAGCTGGTCCGCGAGGCCCGCATCTGCATGCTGACCACGATCGCCGTGGACGGCCGGATGGTGAGCCGTCCGATGGGGTTGCAGGAGGCGGAGTTCGACGGCGACCTGTGGTTCTTCGCGTACGCCGACTCCGCCAAGGTCCGGCAGATCCGCGTCAACCCCGAGGTCAACGTCTCTTTCTCCGACTCCCGGCGCAACTCCTGGGTGTCGGTCGCGGGCACGGCCCGGGAGGAGTACGACCGGGCGAAGGCCGAGCAGCTGTGGAACCCGGTGCTCAAGGCCTGGTTCCCGGACGGGCTGGAGACCCCCGGACTCACCCTGCTCAAGGTGCACGCCGGATCCGCGGAGTACTGGGACTCTCCGTCGAGCACGGTGGTGAACCTGTTCGGTTACGCGAAGGCGGCGGTGACCGGCAAGCCGCCGGAGGTGGGGGAGAACCACGAGGTCAGCTACTGACCGGTAGGCCGCCCGCCGGTGGGACCGGCCCGGGGCGCGGTGTCGGCGTACGCCCGCGGCGACTACAGTGCGCACTGACGGCCCGCCCCGGGCCGGCAACGGCGCCGATGGTCTTGATTCGACACATATCCTGGGGCAAATCGGGCTTCACCTGATGCTCCCAGGAGGATGAGCGATCATGCGTATCGGCGTGCTCACCGGCGGCGGCGACTGCCCAGGCCTCAACGCGGTCATCCGGGCGGTGGTCCGCAAGGGCGTCGCCAGCTACGGCCACGAGTTCGTGGGTTTCCGGGACGGCTGGAAGGGCCCGTTGGAGGGCCTGTCCCGCCCCCTGGGCATCGCGGAGGTCCGCGGCATCCTGCCGCGCGGCGGCACCATCCTCGGCTCGTCCCGGACGAACCCCTTCAAGATCGAGAACGGCGTCGAGCGGATCAAGGAGAACCTCGCCGCGCAGGGCGTGGACGCGCTCATCGCGATCGGCGGCGAGGACACCCTCGGCGTGGCCACCAAGCTGCACGAGCTCGGGGTCCACGTCATCGGCGTGCCGAAGACGATCGACAACGACCTCGGCGCCACCGACTACACCTTCGGCTTCGACACCGCCGTCAACATCGCCATGGAGGCGATCGACCGGCTGCACACCACCGCCGAGAGCCACCACCGCACCCTGGTGGTCGAGGTGATGGGCCGGCACGCCGGCTGGATCGCCCTGCACGCCGGCCTGGCCGGTGGCGCCAACGTGATCCTGCTGCCGGAGCGGCAGTTCGACGTCGAGCAGGTCGCCGGCTACGTCGAGAAGCGCTTCCAGCACCAGTACGCCCCGATCGTCGTGGTCGCCGAGGGCGCCCAGCCGCTCGACGGCCAGATGGTCCTGCACAACCAGGAACTCGACGCGTTCGGCCACGTCCGCCTCGGCGGCATCGGCCAGTGGCTCGCCGAGCAGCTGGAGGCCAAGACCGGCAAGGAGGCCCGCACCGTCGTGCTCGGGCACATCCAGCGCGGCGGCACCCCGAGCGCCTTCGACCGGGTGCTCGCCACCCGGCTCGGCCTCCAGGCGATCGACGCGGTCCACGAGGGCGACTGGGGCAAGATGGTCGCCATGCAGAGCACGGACATCGTCCGCGTTCCGCTGGCCGAGGCCACCCGCGAGCTGAAGACCGTGCCGCTGGAGCGGTACGCCGAGGCCGAGGTCTTCTTCGGCAGCTGATCCATCCCCGGCGTCGCGGCGGGCGTCCGGCCCGTCGCGACGCCGGTCCATTTCGAGGGGGTACGACGGCAATGGCGGGTTCGGTGCACACGGTCGCGGTCATCGGGGCCGGCAAGATCGGCGAGCTGATGCTCTCCGGGCTGCTGCGGTCGGGCTGGCCGGTCGACCGGCTGCTCGCCACCGCCCGCCGGCCCGCCCGCGCCGAGGAGCTGTCCGCCCGCTACGGCGTTCGGGTGGTCGACAACCTGACCGCGGTCGACGAGGCGGAGGTGCTCGCCGTCTCCGTCAAGCCGCAGGACGCGGCGACGCTGCTGGACGAGATCGGGCCGAAGGTGCCCGCCGACAAGCTGGTCATCTCCCTCTGCGCCGGCCTGCCGACCAGCTTCTTCAACCGCCGGCTGCCCGAGGGCACGCCCGTGGTGCGGGTGATGACCAACACCCCGGCCCTGGTGGACCAGGCGATGACGGCGATCTCCGCCGGCGCCCACGCCACCGGCACGCACCTGGCGTTGGCCGAGGAGATGTTCAAGCCGCTGGGCTCGACCGTCCGGGTGCCCGAGTCCCAGCAGGACGCGGTGACCGCGCTCTCCGGCTCCGGGCCGGCGTACTTCTACCTGCTGGTCGAGGCGATGATCGACGCCGGCATCCTGCTCGGCCTGCCCCGGCAGGTCGCGCACGAGTTGATCGTGCAGACCGCCATCGGCTCGGCCGTGATGCTGCGCGACTCCGGCGAGCACCCGGTGAAGCTGCGCGAGGCGGTCACCTCACCGGCCGGCACCACCATCTCCGCCGTGCGCGAGCTGGAGAAGCACGGCGTCCGCGCGGCGATGCTCGCCGCGCTGGAAGCGGCCCGCGACCGCGCCCGCGAACTGGCCGCCCAGGCGGACTGACTCTTTCGCTTCCGGCCCGACGCTCGCACTTCGTCCATTGTCCGGGAGTTTCGTCCCGGTCTTCAGGATGGCTGTGGATCTTGGTGGGACATGGCCCCTGCAGGGGCCATGTCCCACCAAGATCTCAAGTGCGGTCCGCCGACCCGGCCGATCTTGATCGTTCGGATCGGCGCGTCGGCCGAGGGGGTCGCTAGTAGAGCAGGTGGGGCTTGCGCAGCTGGTTGAAGTCCGCCAGCTCGTCGGCCCAGGCGCCGACCACGTCGTCCACGTCGGCGCCCGCGTCGATCATCGTACGCAGCCGCGGCGACCCGGTCAGCTTGTCGATCCAGTACGGACGCACGGTGTCCCACGAGTCGCGCCGCCACGCGAACGCCTCGTACTTGTGCGCCTCCACCAGCATCGCGACCGCCGTGCGGATCGGGTCGTACTTCGCGCGGTCGACGACCTTGACCTCGACGCCGGCGCAGAGCTTGTTGAGCAGCGCGGGCTTCTGCCCGGCGGACGTCGGCGTGAAGTACGCCTCGCGGAACTCGACGCCGGGCAGCTCGCGGGCGTTGAGCCGGTCGGACCAGTGGTAGTCGAAGTCGTCGGCCAGCCCGCCGATCAGCTCGAACGGCTTGCAGGTGCCCCGGCCCTCGGTGAGCGAGGCGACGCCCTCGAACAGGCCGGTGCCGGGGTAGACCAGCGCGGTGTCCGTGGTGGGCATGTTCGGGCTGGGCAGCACCCAGGGCAGGTCGGTGTCGGCCGCCAGCTTGTCGCGCTTCCAGTGCCGGCACTTCACGACGTGCAGGTCGACCTGGCGGCCGGCCTCGGCGGGCAGGAACTCGGCGTTGAAGAACCGGGCCAGCTCGCCGACGGTCATGCCGTGCTGCTGGACGATCTCCTTCAGGCCCACCCCCGAGGTGTAGCCGGCGGTCATCATCGGCCCGTAGGCCCGGCCGCCGACCGGGTTCGGCCGGTCCAGCACCACGTACCGCTTGCCGGTCCGGGCCGCGGCCATCATCGAGGTGTACATCGTCCAGATGTAGGTGTAGAAGCGGGCGCCGACGTCCTGGATGTCGAAGACGACGGTGTCGACGCCGGCCTGGGTGAACATGGTCTCCCACTTGGCCAGCGAGGCGCCGTACGCGTCGTAGACGGTGATTCCGGTGCGGGCGTCGATGCCGGTGCCCTCGCTGCCGCCGGCCTGCGCCGAGCCGCGGAAGCCGTGCTCGGGGCCGAAGGCGGCGGCCAGCCGCACCGTGCCGGAGGCGTGCATCAGGTCGACCAGGTGCCGGTAGGCCGAGTCCACGCCGGTGGGGTTCGAGATCACCCCGACCCGCTGGCCGGCGAGTTCGGCGAAGTCGGACCGGACGAGCACGTCGAGCCCGGTCTCCACGTGGCGGATGCCGGGCGCGGCGTGACCGGCCGCGCCGGGTGCCGTCGCCGCGACCGCGCCCGCGGTCACCGCACCCGCTCCGGCCAGGAACTTCCTTCGCTCCATGTCGACCCTCCCGTCGGTTTGGTCGAAACTTAGCTACACGTTGATGCCCCGTCAAGGAAGGTTAGCTACAAAGCCGGGGGTGAACGGGTCCGGCCGGCGGCGCTGTCGGACCTGCCGCCCCGGCGGCGCGTGGTGCGGGCCCACCGGTCGGGCGGTGCTCCATACTGGCCCGGTGTTCACCCTCGCCCAGGCCCGCCACCTGATCGCCACCCTGAGCCCGCGCGTCGACGAGCTGATCCGGCTGCGGGCCGACCTGGCCGAGCTGCGCGTCGACCTGGCCGACCGGGGCGCCAGTTCGCTCGGCGGGTTGGCCGAGGTCAAGGGGCTGGAGGCGCGGCTGCACGCCCTAGTCGAGGAGGTGCACTCCCACGACATCCAGGTCAAGGGGATCGCGCCGGTCCTGCTCGACTTCCCCGGCGAGCGCGACGGCCGGCCGGTGCTCTGGTGCTGGCTGGAGGGGGACACCGACGTGCGCTGGTACCACCGGGCGGAGTGCGGCTTCGCCGGCCGCCGCCCGCTCTGATCCGGCCCGGCGGGGACCGGTTGGCCCGTCGGCCGCGCCGGTGGTGCGTCAGGCCAGGGACGCGAGCGTGGCCGGGGAGACGTTCCCGCCGCTGAGGACCAGCACCGTACGGGTGCCCGGTCCGGCGTCGACCAGGCCGGCCCGCAGCGCGGCGAGCGTGACGGCGGCGGACGGTTCGACCAGGAGCTTCGTCGCGTCCAGCAACTCCCACCAGGCGGCCCGAATGTCCTCCTCGGACACCTCGACCACCTCGTCCACGAGCGCGCGGACGTGCGCCAGGGTGTGCCGCCCGGCGAACGGTGCCGCCAGCCCGTCGGCGATCGACGTCGGCCGTACCGCGAGGGCGTCGCCGCCGGTGCGCAGCGCGTGGCCGACCGCGTTGGCGGTGGCCGGCTCGACCCCGACGACGCGGGCGGTGGGGACCGCCGCCCGGACGGCCGACGCCACCCCGCTGATCAGCCCGCCGCCGCCCATCGGCACGAGGACCAGCTCCGGCGGCGGACCGTCGGCCAGGATCTCCCTGCCGACGGTGGCCTGACCGGCGATGACGTCCGGCTCGTCGAACGGGTGCAGGAGGTGGTAGCCGCGTTCCGCCGCGAGGGCCTGGCAGGTGCCCAGCAGGTCGTCGGTGAGGACGACCTCGCCGCCGTACCGCCGGACCGCCTCGATCTTTGTCGGCACCGCCTGCGGTGGCATGCAGACGACGGTCGGCAGACCGAAGGTGCGACCGGCGAAGGCCACGGCCATCGCGTGGTTGCCAGCGGAGAAGGCGGTCAGCCCGGCGGGCGCCCCCTCCCGTTCGACGCGGGCGAGCAGCGCGTTCAGCGCGCCCCGCACCTTGAAGCTGCCGGTGTGCTGGAGGTTCTCCGCCTTCACCGTGAGGTCGAGCCGGAGCGGGTCGCCGAGGCGAGGGCAGGGCAGCAGCGGCGTGCGGGCGACCCGCCCCTCGATGCGCTTCTCGGCCGTGATGATGTCGTCCACGGTGGTGAGCTGCACCGTCGCAGCCTAGCCCGGGGGCCCGGCTGCACCGCCCGTGGCACCTGCTCGTCCGTACCTCGTGGGCCAGCGCCTCGCAGTGTGGTCGCGGTGGCACCGGTCCGTGGTACGTGGCCGGGTCCGCCCGTGCGTTCCGCAGGTCGAGTCACCCGCCCGTAGCGTCGGCGTCAGCCGACTCCAGTTCACGCTCACCCAGATGCTACGCAGGCATCAGGACGGAGGGCGAAAGTCTGGCCCCAACTGGCCGTCGCGCCACGGTGGGCGGATGGTGCGGCGGTGCCGGCCGGAGGGGCGACCGCTCAGCGGGTGGCCTCGGTCAGGGCGGCCCGCACCCTGGCGGTGTCGGCCGGCGCCTCGCGCTCCCAGTCCGCCGGGTCGGCCGAGTAGATGGTCCCGTAGGCGGGGGTGTCCGGCTGGTAGCGCCAGCTCTCGGCGAGGGCGCCGGCGTCCACGGCGTCGTAGCCGATCCGGTCGAGGAAGGCGGTGGCCTCCGCCTTCGCGCCCGCGTCGTCGCCTGCGATGGGCAGCGCGCTGCGGTCGTCGGCGCCGGTCGGCCGGGCCAGCGAGTGCAGGTGCTTGAAGAAGATGTTGTTGAACACCTTGACCACCCGCGACTGCGGCAGGTGCCGCTGGAGCAGTTCGCTGCTGGTGGTGGAGCCCGAGTCGAGCTCGGGGAACCGGCCGTCCCGCTCCGGGTAGTAGTTGTTGGTGTCCAGCACGAGCTTGCCGGCCAGCGGCTCGACCGGCACGTCCCGGTACGCCTTCAGCGGGATGGTGACGACCACCAGGTCGCCGGCCGCCGCGGCCTCGCCGGCCGTGGCCGCCCGGGTGCGCGGGCCCAGCTCCTCGACGAGATCCTTCAGGGTCTCCGGGCCGCGCGAGTTGCTCAGCACGACGTCGTAGCCGGCGGCCACCGCCAGCCGCGCCACCGTGCCGCCGATGTGTCCACTGCCGATCAGTCCCACAGTTGTCATGTCGCTTCCCAACCTCGTTCGCGGTGGCGGTATTCCCCACCGGTGTGGTCGACAATTCCGTCTGGTGTCTGGTGCGCCGCCCGCCCAACGTACTGCCGGCCCGGGGGCTGGGGGCCGGCTTCGGGACAACGCCCGCCGGGCGGCCCGCACCGCCGTCGCGGCGGGAACGATGTCGGCCCCGGCGGCTAGCCTGCCTCCACTTGCGAACACGGAACGGGGAGTGCGATGGGCACGTGGGCGGCGGGACCGTTCGACAACGACGCGGCGGCGGACTGGTGCGCCGACCTCGACGAGGCGTCGCCGGAGCGGCGGCCCCGGCTGGTCGAGCTGGCGCTGCGCGAGGCGGTGCGGGAGGGCGACTTCCTGGACTCGTGGCCCGGCGCCAAGGCGGTCGCGGCGTCGGCGGTGGTCGCCGCGCACCTCCCCGGCGGCCCGCCGGTCGACTCGGCGTACGCGCCGGACTTCCTCACCGCCGGCGGGCGTCTGGCGCTCACCGCGGAGCTGCCGGCGCTGGCCCTGCGGGCGCTGGACCGGGTGCTCGCCGACGGGTCCGAGCTGGCCGAGCTCTGGGAGGAGGCCGGGGAGCTCGACGAGTTCGCCGCCGCGCTCGCCCCGATCCGGGCCGCGCTGGCCGATCCGACCGGGGCCGTCGTCGTCGGGGGTTGAGGCGCGGGGGTCACGGCCGGCGGGGGCCGGGCGGGGCGTGCCCGCTCCGGCCGCCCGGATCGCCGTCGCGCCGGACCGCCACCACCACCCGCTCGACGCGTCCGCCGGTCGTCGGGTCGGTCCAGACGAGCACCACCGGCCTGGCCGCCGCGAGGAGCTCCCGGGCGAACGGCGGCAGGTCCTCGGTCGGCATCCGGATGTAGGACGTCGCGTCCTCGAACCGGCCGCGCAGGTGTTCCAGCGTGAAGCGGTGCCGCGCCGCGCCGTCGAGGTGCGCGGGAGCCGGCGGGAGGTGCCGCAGGCGGCCGTGGTCGCGCAGCACGTCGTCGGGCACGGCGGCGTCGAGCACCACCCGACCGGCGTCGAGCGGACGCTGGATGCTGACGTGGTGCTCGGGCGGAACCTGGCCCGGTGTGAGTGCCGGCTGCACCGCGAAGAACATCCCGCCCCCTCCGCCCGGACCAGGTGTCGCCGATCGTAGTCCGTTCGGCACGCAGCGGCACGGCCGAGGCGGGCGCCCTCAGGCCGCCGAGGGCAGCACCTTCTCGATCGCGGCGCGCAGGTCGGCCGAGCCGGGCTCGACGGTGGGCGCGAACCGGGCCGCCACGGTGCCGTCCGGGGCGACGAGGAACTTCTCGAAGTTCCACCGCACGTCGCCGGCGTGGCCCTCCGCGTCGGCCGTGTCGACCAGCGCCGCGTAGAGCGGGTGGCGGCCGGGGCCGTTGACGTCGACCTTCTCGGTCAGCGGGAAGGTCACCCCGTAGTTGACCTGGCAGAAGTCGCTGATCTCCTCGGCGCTGCCCGGCTCCTGGCCGGCGAACTGGTTGCAGGGCACGCCGAGCACCACCAGGCCGCGGTCGGCGTACTCGTCGTGCAGCGCCTGGAGGCCGGCGTACTGCGGGGTGAGGCCGCAGCGCGAGGCGACGTTGACCACCAGCAGCGCGTGCCCGCGGTGCCGCGAGAGGTCGGCCGGACCTCCGGCCAGGGCGTCGATCCGGGTGTCGAAGACGGTCATGGGTCGAGGCTACGTGGCGTCGCCGGGCCGTCGCCCGGGGGAGCGGCCGGAGGGCTGGTCGCGCTCCCAAAGTAAATCGATACATCGACATCTTGACGAATGGATGACGGCGTGAGTAGCGTCTCACCAACAATCTGGAAAGTTTCCTAACTGTTTAGGGAGACGCCGCATGAAGAGATCGCTCCGCCGGGCCCTCTGGGTCGGCGCCGTGATGGCGGTCACCGCCGCCACGGTCCCGATGGCCAGTGCGTTCGGCGCCGGCAGCGTGACCGCCGGCTTCGCCAAGGCGCAGGACTGGGGGACCGGTCACGAGGCCCGGGTGACCGTCACCAACGGGACGAGCGCCCCGGTGAGCACCTGGCGCATCGAGTTCGACCTGCCGTCGGGCACCAGCATCAGCAGTTCCTGGGACGCCGACGTCACGCGCACCGGCGACCACTACGTCGCCGTCAAGAAGAGCTGGGCCGGCCCGATCGCGGCGGGCGCCTCGTTCAGCTGGGGCTACAACGGCACCGGCGCGTACAAGGCGCCGCTGAACTGCACGATCAACGGCGCGCCGTGCGGCGGCGGGACCCCGCCCCCCACCACTGCGCCGCCGACCACCACCCCGCCCACCACGGCGCCGCCGACCACCCCGCCGCCGACCACGCCCCCGCCGACCACCCCGCCGCCGGGCCCGGGCGGCAAGAAGGTCGTGGGCTACTTCGCGCAGTGGGGCGTCTACGCCCGCAATTACCACGTGAAGAACATCCACACGAGCGGCTCGGCCGCCAAGCTGACCCACATCCTGTACGCCTTCGGCAACACCACCGGCGGCCGCTGCACCATCGGTGACAGCTACGCCGACTACGAGAAGGCCTACACCGCGGCGGACAGCGTCGACGGCGTCGCCGACACCTGGGACCAGCCGCTGCGCGGCAGCTTCAACCAGCTGCGCAAGCTCAAGAAGATGTACCCGAACCTGAAGGTGATCTGGTCCTTCGGCGGTTGGACCTGGTCGGGCGGCTTCACCCAGGCCGCGCAGAACCCGGCCGCGTTCGCCGAGAGCTGCCACAACCTGGTCGAGGACCCGCGCTGGGCGGACGTCTTCGACGGCATCGACGTCGACTGGGAGTACCCGAACGCCTGCGGGCTCACCTGCGACAGCAGCGGCCCGAACGCCTTCAAGAACGTGGTCAGCGCGCTGCGGTCGAAGTTCGGCTCGTCCGCGCTGGTCACCGCCGCGATCACGGCGGACGGCAGCAACGGCGGCAAGATCGACGCCACCGACTACGCCGGCGCCGCGACGCACCTCAACTGGATCATGCCGATGACGTACGACTACTTCGGCGCCTTCAACGCGCAGGGCCCCACCGCCCCGCACTCCCCGCTCACCTCGTACGCCGGCATCCCGCAGCAGGGCTTCTGGTCGGACGCGGCGATCCAGAAGCTCAAGAGCAAGGGCATCCCGTCGGACAAGCTGCTGCTCGGCATCGGCTTCTACGGCCGGGGCTGGACCGGGGTGACCCAGACGGCCCCGGGTGGCACCGCCACCGGCCCCGCCCCGGGCACCTACGAGCAGGGCATCGAGGACTACAAGGTCCTCAAGAACACCTGCCCGGCCACGGGCACCGTCGCCGGCACGGCGTACGCCAAGTGCGGCAGCAACTGGTGGAGCTACGACACCCCCTCCACGATCAACGGCAAGATGACGTACGCGAAGAACCAGGGCCTCGGTGGCGCGTTCTTCTGGGAGCTCTCCGGTGACACCGGCAACGGCGAGCTGATCGGCGCCATCAAGGGCGGTCTCGGCTGAGCCGAGGGCCGACGCACCACCCACACGGCGGGGAGGGACCACGCACCGGTCCCTCCCCGCCCGCTGTGCCCGGGTCGACGCGGGGGAGTGTCCCGCGTCGGCCCGGTGGCGTCCGGGCACGGGCACGACGCGTGCCGGTGACCGGGCGGTTCGGGCGCGGCGGCGTCCGGGCACGGGCGTCGATGTGACAGACTCGCCGCTCAACGGGCTCGATGTCCACGGCGACGGAGGTGGCGATGCGCGCGACGCGCGGAAGGCTCGCGGCGGGCGCCGTGCTGCTCGGGACCCTTCCCCTCGTCCTGCTCGGCTGCGGCATCGGCGAGGAGGAGGATCCGGCGACCAAGCCCGGGCGGGCCCCGGCCGAGGAGGCCACCACGAAGTCGCGGGAGCGGGTGCAGGCCTACCTCGACGCGATGACCGCCAAGGACGTCGCGGCCGGGCGCAGCCAGCTCTGCGCCGCCCTCCAGGAGAGCTTCGACGCCGCCGCGACCGGCCCCAACGGCGACTTCGCCGACCACTTCACGGTGCCGCAGGCCGAGATCACCGACATCCGCTCCGGTCCCCGGGGCCAGGAGGTGAGCACGTCGATCTCGGTCGCCGCCGGCTCCCGCACGCTCACCCGGCCGCTGCTGTTCACGGTCACCCGCGACGGCGCCGACTGGTGCATCGCCGCCGAGGCACCCGGCGGCAACGCCGCCTCCCCGGCCGCCCCCGCCTCGCCCGTGTCCGGGTGAGCCGGCTCTCACCTGCCGGAACCATCCCCCTCGCCGGTCGGTCGCCGGGCCGCTCGCCGTACGCTTTCTGTCATGCGCCATGAGTGGCATCAGCTGAGCCATCCCGCGGTGGGCAGCCCTGGGCTGCAGACCAGCCGTCCGACCGTCGACTCCGCCGAGGACGCGGCCCTCGGCCTCGACCGCTGGCGGGAGCTGCCGCGCACACAGATTCCGCCGTGGCCGGATCCGGCGGAGGTCGCCGAGGTCTGCAAGGTGCTCGACACGGTCCCCTCGGTGGTGGCGCCCTACGAGGTCGACCAGCTCCGCCAGCGGCTGGCGCTGGTGTGCGAGGGCAAGGCGTTCCTGCTCCAGGGCGGCGACTGCGCGGAGACCTTCGCCGACAACACCGAGAGCCACCTGCTGGCCAACGCCCGTACCCTGCTCCAGATGGCGATCGTGCTCACCTACGGCGCCTCGCTGCCGGTGGTCAAGGTCGCCCGGGTCGCCGGGCAGTACACCAAGCCCCGGTCGCTGCCGACCGACGCGCGCGGCCTGCCCGCCTACCGCGGCGACATGATCAACTCGCTGGAGGCGACGCCGGAGGCCCGGGTCGCCGACCCGCAGCGCATGATCCGGGCGTACGCGAACTCGGCCGCCGCGATGAACATGCTCCGCGCGTACCTGGCCGGCGGGCTGGCCGACCTGCACGCCGTGCACGACTGGAACAAGGGCTTCGTCAAGAACTCCCCGGCCGGCGAGCGCTACGAGGCGATCGCCCGCGAGATCGACCGGGCGCTGGCCTTCATCCGGGCCTGCGGGATGACCGACGACGAGGCGCTGCGCACCGTCACCCTCTACTGCTCGCACGAGGCCCTCGCCCTCGAGTACGACCGGGCGCTGACCCGGGTCTCCGACCGCCGGGCGTACGGGCTGTCCGGGCACTTCCTGTGGATCGGCGAGCGCACCCGGCAGATCGACGGGGCGCACATCGACTTCATCTCCCGCATCGCCAACCCGATCGGCGTGAAGCTCGGCCCGACGACGACCCCGGACGAGGCCATCGAGCTCTGCGAGAAGCTCAACCCGGAGAACGTCCCCGGCCGGCTCACCCTGATCAGCCGGATGGGCAACCACCGGGTCCGCGACGCCCTGCCGCCGATCGTGGCCAAGGTGACCGCCGCCGGCGCCAAGGTGGTCTGGCAGTGCGACCCGATGCACGGCAACACGCACGAGTCGTCCAACGGCTACAAGACCCGGCACTTCGACCGCATCGTCGACGAGGTGCTCGGCTACTTCGAGGTGCACCGGGGCCTGGAGACCCACCCGGGCGGGCTGCACGTGGAGCTGACCGGTGAGGACGTCACCGAGTGCCTCGGCGGCGCCCAGGGCATCGAGGACCTCGACCTGCCCGGCCGCTACGAGACCGCCTGCGACCCGCGACTGAACACCCAGCAGTCGCTGGAGCTGGCCTTCCTCGTGGCGGAGATGCTCCGTGGCTGACGCGAGGAGTGAGCTTGCGAGCCCCGCAGTCGTTGGCCGAAGGGATTGCTGTGGCTGACGTATTCGTCGATCTTCGTTCGGACACCGTGACCCGGCCGACGCCGGGGATGCGGGAGGCGATGGCCACCGCCGACGTCGGCGACGACGTCTACGGCGAGGACCCGACCGTCAACGCGTTGGAGGCCGAGGTCGCCGCGCTGTTCGGGCATGAGGCGGCACTCTTCGCCCCGAGCGGGTCGATGGCCAACCAGATCGCCCTGCAACTGGTCGTGCCGCCGGGCGACGAGCTGCTCTGCGACGCCGACGCGCACGTGGTGACGCACGAGATCGGGGCCGCTGCGGCGTACGGCGGCATCTCCTCGCGGACCTGGTCACCGGTGGGCGCGGACATCGACCCGGACGTCGTCGCCGCGATGGTCCGTCCCGAGGGTTACCACGCGGTCCCCACCCGGGCGATCGCCGTCGAGCAGACCCACAACCGGGGCGGCGGCGGGGTGATCCCGCTGGCCACCCTGCGCGAGCTGCGCCGGATCGCCGACGACGCGGGCGTGGCCCTGCACTGCGACGGAGCCAGGATCTGGCACGCGCACGTCGCCGACGGTGTGCCGCTGGCCGGGTACGGCGCCCTCTTCGACACCCTGTCGGTCTGCCTCTCCAAGGGGCTCGGCGCGCCGGTCGGCTCGCTGGTCGTCGGCAGCGCCGACAAGATCGCGCGGGCCCGGGTGCTCCGCAAGCGGATGGGCGGCGGGATGCGGCAGGCGGGCATCCTGGCCGCCGCCGGTCGGTACGCGCTGGCCCACCACGTCGACCGGCTCGCCGCCGACCACGCGAAGGCGGCCCGGCTCGCCGAGGCGATCGCCCCGTTCGGGGTGCTGGCCACGACCGTCCGGACCAACCTGGTGCCGCTGGACCTGACCAAGGCGCCGCTGGACGCGCACGCCCTGGCCGCCGCCGCCCGCGCCGAGGGCGTCCTGGTCTCGGTGCTCGGCCCCCGCACCGCCCGCCTGGTCACCCACCTGGACGTCGACGACGCCGGCATCGACCGCGCCGTCGAGGTCCTCACCCGCGTCCTGCGGGGCTGACCGCCCCGCCGGCCCCGCGTCAGGGGTGCAGGCGCCTGAGGGTGGCGATGTCGGCGGCGTGGCCGACGTGCTTCTCCGTCGGCGTCTCCACCACGACCGGGACGCCGGCGGTGGCCGGATGCGCCATCAGCTCGGCGAACGCCGGCTCGCCGATGGTGCCCTTGCCGATGTTCTCGTGCCGGTCCCGGGTGGAACCGCAGAGGTCCTTCGAGTCGTTCGCGTGCACCAGCCGGAGCCGGTCGGCCCCGACCGTCGCCACGAGCGTGTCCAGCGTCGCGGTCATGCCGCCCTCGGCGGCCAGGTCGTGCCCCGCGGCCCAGGCGTGGCACGTGTCGAAGCAGACCCCGAGCCAGGGGTGCCGTTCCACCGCGTCGAGGTAGGGCCCGAGCTGCTCCACCCGCGAGGCGAGCGAGCGACCGCCGCCCGCGCTCGGCTCGACCAGCAGCCGAGGGCCGTCCGCTGCCGCCGCCTCGTCGAGCAGCGGCAGCAGCGTCTCGCGTACCTGCCGCATGGCGGCCTCGGCGTACCCCTCGTCGACCGCGCTGCCGGCGTGGAAGACCACGCCCTCGGCGCCGATCGCCCGGCCCCGGCGCAGCGCGTGGGCGAGTGTCTCCGCCGACCGCTCGACCGTGTTGGCGGTGGGAGAGCCGAGGTTGACCAGCAGGGACGCGTGGATGAAGACGGGCACGCCCCGCTCGCCGCAGCCGTCGCGGAACAACGCGTCCTGGGCCGGGTCGCCGGGCGGCAGCGCCCAGCCCCGCGAGTTGGACACGTAGACCTGCACGACCCGCGAGCCGGCCGCGTCGGCGTACGGCAGGGCGGCCCTCGCCAGGCCGCCGGAGGTGGGCGTGTGCGAGCCGACCAGCCGCTGGGGTGCCGGCATCGCTACATGCATCCGAGGGTGACCGGGGTGGCCGGCGGCACCTGCGTGTTCTCCGGCGGGTTCTGGAACCGGGTGATGCCGTTCGGGTTGAACTGGATCGCCACCGGGAAGCCCTGGCTCTCCAGGAGCTGCTTGGCCTGCTGGCAGGGCAGGTCGATGACCCGGGGCACGGCGACCAGCGGCGGGCCCTTGCTGAGTTCCAGCTTGACCTTCGCTCCCCGCTCCACCCCGGTGCCGTCGGCCGGGCTCTGCCCGAGGATCTCGTCCTTGGGCTTGTCGGAGTCCTTGTAGGTGGGCTCCACCAGCTCCAGGCCCAGCTGGGCGAGGATCGTCCTGGCCTCACCCAGGCTCTTGCCGACCAGGTTGGGCACGGAGATCGGGGCCTTGCCCTTGCTGAGGACGACCGTGACCTTGTCGCCCGGCTTCACCTCGGCGCCGACCTTCGGGTTGGTCTCCAACACGACGCCCGCGGGCAGGTTGTCGTCGTAGCGGGCCGTGCCCTTCGCCACCACCAGCTTCGCGTCGAGCAGGTCCGCCTCGGCGAGCTCGAACTCCTTGCCCACCACGTCGGGCACCGGGAAACGCTCCGGCCCCAGCGAGAGGATCAGCGTGATCGTGCCGCCCTTGACGATCCGGGTGGCCGAGGCCGGGTCCTGCGCCAGGACGGCGTCCTTCGGGACCTTCTCGTCGTAGCGCGGTTCGGCGTAGCTGAGGACCACCCCGACGCGGGCGGCCTGCGCCTCCGCCTCGGCCTTGGTCATCGCCACCAGCTGCGGGGCCTCCGTGTAGCGTCCGGCCGCCAGCCACCAGCCGCCGCCGGCGACCAGCAGGACCAGCACCACCGCGGCGGCGATGACCGCCCTGCGGCCGCGCGGATCGCCCATCACCCGGGCGCGCAGCGCGGACAGCCGAGACCACAGGCTCTCGCCCTCGTCGGGCTCGGCCCGGCGACGGCCCGCCCGGGGGGCGGCGCCCTCGGGCAGCCGGGCCCAGGCGGGCCGCTCGGCCGGCTGGACCGCCGCGACCATCATGGTCGGCCCGGCCATCGGCTCGTCGGACACCCGGCGCAACACGGCGGTACGCGTGTTCGCGTCGCCCAGGTCGTCCCGGACCGCCTGCACCTCGGCCAGCAACGCGCCGGCGTCGGTCGGCCGGGCGCCCGGATCACGCCGGGTGGCCCGGGCGACCAGTTCGTCGAGCGCCCTGGGCAGGCCGGGCACCAGGGTCGACGGCGTCGGGACGTCGTTGTCGACGTGCTGCCAGGCGACGTCGACCGGACGGTCCCCGTCGTAGGGCACCCGACCGGTGAGCATCTCGAACAGCACGATGCCGGCGGAGTAGACGTCGGTGCGGGGGTCGGCGTGCCCGTCGGTGACCAGCTCCGGAGCCACGTAAGCGACCGTGGCCATCAACTGGTTGCCGTTCTCGTCGTCGGCGCTCGCCTCGACCGCCTGGGCCAGCCCGAAGTCGGCGACCTTGACGACGCTGTCGACCAGGTTGGCCGCGCCGCCGGTGGGGGCCTCGGCGACCAGCACGTTCTCCGGCTTCACGTCGCGGTGCACCAGCCCCGCCCGGTGCGCGGCGGCGATCGCGGCGAGCATCTGCTCGGCGATGGCCAGCGCCTCGTCGGGGTTGAGTCGGCGCCGCTCGGCGAGCACGTCGCGCAGGGTGCGACCGCGGACGTACTCCATCACGAGGTAGGGCAGGCCCGAGTGTCTGCCCTGGTCGTAGACGGCGACGACGTTGGGGTGGGTCAGCCGGGCGATGGTCTTCGCCTCGTCGGTGAACCGCTCCACGAAGCCCGCCGTCCGCGCCCCTGGTTCCGGAGCCTGGGACGGGTGAATGATCTTGAGTGCGACGGTGCGCTCGAGGCGTTCGTCGGTGGCGGTGTACACGGTCGCCATGCCGCCACGGGCCACGCGACCGCGGATGCGGTAGCGCCCGTCGATCAGCGAGCCCAGCAACGTGTCGGCGACCTGTGTGTCCATCGGCAGGGAGTCTATGTGTCCAGGGGGTGAAGGTTGAACAGGATGCTACAGATGGGGTGCGACCAGGACTGCCCCGCCGCGCTCGCTTCCCCCGTCGGCCCTGCTCAGCCGGCTCGTGGGGGTGCCGTTGACCCCGACCGGGCGGGACATGGCAGGGTGGTCCGGTGACCGACTCAGTACCCGCCGACCGGGCCGTGCCCGGCCCCGAATCCGCCGGCCCCGCCGACGCCGCCGACTGGCTGACCCTGCCGGACGTGGCCGAGCGCCTCGACGTGTCGATCAGCAAGGTCCACCAGATGATCCGGGACCGGGAGCTGATCGCGGTACGCCGCGACGGCGTCCGCCGGATACCGGCCGACCTGGTGGCCAACCAGACGGTGCTGAAGCACCTGCCCGGCGTGCTCAACCTGCTGGCCGACGGGGGCTACGACGACGAGGGCGCGCTGCGCTGGCTCTACGAGCCGGACGAGACCCTGCCGGGCGGCACCCCCGCGAAGGCGCTCGCCGGCGACCAGGCCCGCGAGGTGAAGCGCCGGGCCCAGGCCCTGGGCTTCTGACCCCGCTCCCGCGCGGGTGGGCGCCGGCCTCCCGACTCCCTCCGCCCCGCTCCCGCGCGGGTGGGCGCGGCCTCCCGGCTCCGTCGCTCCTGCCGACGCCGGTCCGGGCCGACCGGGGCAGCGGTCAGCCGGGCGGCGCGGGTGGGCCGGGCGGCGGGTCAGTCGGCGCGGCGGGTGGCGGCGATGGCCAGGTCGACCAGGGCCTGCCGGGCCTCGGTGTCCAGGTCGACGGCGGCCAGCGCCGCCAGCGCGGTGTCGGTCAGCACACCGATCCGCTGTTCCGTACGCGCCAGCGCCCCGCTGCCGTCGATCAGCTCGCGCAGCCGGGTGACCCCGGCCTCGTCCAGCCCGGGGTCGCCGAGCCCGCCGAGCAGCAGTTCCCGGCCCGCCTCGTCGGTCGTCTCCAGGGCCGCCGCCACCAGGTAGGTCCGCTTGCCCTCACGTAGGTCGTCGCCGGCCGGCTTGCCGGTCTGGGCGGGATCGCCGAAGACCCCCAGCACGTCGTCGCGGAGCTGGAACGCCTCGCCCAGCGGCAGCCCGTACGCGGAGTATGCCGCCCGGACCTCCGCCGGCGCGTCGGCCAGCGCGGCGCCGAGCAGCAGCGGCCGTTCGACCGTGTACTTCGCCGACTTGTAGCGGGCGACCTTGCCGGCCCGCTCCACCGAGGTGTCCCCGGTGACCTGGGTCAGCACGTCGAGGTACTGGCCGACGGTGACCTCGGTGCGCATGGCGTCGAAGACCGGCCGGGCCCGGGCCACCGTGCGCGGGTCCAGCCCGGCGGAGTGCAGCAGGGCGTCGGACCACACCAGGGACAGGTCGCCCAGCAGGATCGCCGCCGAGTCACCGAAGCCGTCAGCGTCGCCGCCCCAACCGGACGCCCGGTGCCGGGCCGCGAACCGCCGGTGCACCGCCGGCTCGCCGCGCCGGGTGTCGGAGCGGTCCATCAGGTCGTCGTGGATGAGCGCGCTGGCCTGCACGAACTCCAACGCCGCCAGGGCGGTGACCACCTGGTCGGTGTCCACCCCGCCGGCTCCCCGGAACCCCCAGTAGGCGAACGCCGGGCGCAGTCGCTTGCCGCCGCCGAGGACGAACGCCTCGATCGCCTCGGCGAGCGGAGCAAGGGCGTCGTCGACCCCGGCCATCCAGGCGCGCTGGCTCGCCAGGAACTCGGTCAGGGCCTTGTCGATCCGTTGGCGCAGCCCGGCGCGGTCGACGGGGGAAACAGGAGCAGCGTGGGTCACGCCACGACGCTAGCCGGTCGGGGTGGACCCCGTCGCGGCACCGGGGGGCCGACGCGCCGCACGCCACGTGGGAGCCCGCCGGCCGACCGGCCCAGGTGGCGGCCCCGGTCGGGGCAGGTACGGAGCCGCCGCGGCGGCGAGCGCCCGGTGGCGCCGGACGGCCGGCTCGTCGCCGTGCCCGGCCAGCCGCCGGCGTACCTCGGCCAGTTGGCCCAGTGCGCGGGGCGACCCGGCGCGGACCGCGTCGAGCAGCGCCTCGCCGGCCACCGCGCAGGCCCGCTCCACCTCGCCGAGTTGCAGGTAGCCCCGGGCCAGCCAGCCGCCGTAGATCGCGGAGGTGCGGGGGCCGCGCCGCCGGACGGCGTGCAGGGGCGCCTCGGCCGGGATCGGCCGGCCCAGAGCGACCAGCGCGCGGCCGGTCATCGCCGCCAACTCCGGCCCGTCGAGCCAGTAGAGCCACGGCGGCTCCCGGCCCGGCTCCGGCGCGTCGGTCATCCGGCGGGCCGCGTCGAGCGCCTGCCGGGCCGCCCCCGCCCGGCCACCGAGCGCCGCGGCCAGGGCCACCCGGTGCAGCAGCAGGGCACGCAGGCCGGGGCTGGCCGACCGCCGTGCCCCGGCGTACGCGGTGCGGGCCAGCACCAGCGCGCCCTCCGGGTCGCCGACGCCGGCGAGCAGGTGGCTGGCCGAACCGAGCACGTGCCCGGCGAGCGCCGGGTCGCCGGCCGTCGCGGCGGCGCGCAGTGCCAGCCGGTACGCGTCCAGGGCGCCGGCGGTGTCCCCCGCGTCCGCGGCGAGCCAGCCGGCGAGCTGGGCGGACTCGGCCAGCTCGGGCAGCAGCCGGGGGCGTGCGGAGGGGACGCACCCGGACAGCGCCCGCACCGCCCGTCCCAGCCGGTACGCCCCGAGCCCGGCCAGGTCGGCCCCGCCGACGAGGTCGTCGAGCCGGCGCAGCTCCGCCAGCCGTACCGGCCCCGCGCCGTCGCCCCGGGCGGCGGGCCGGACGGGCGTGCCGGGCAGCAGCACGGCGCGCGGGTCGGCGAGCCAGCGCTGGGCCAGGGCAAGCAGCGCCGCCCGGGGACGGGACCCGCCGAAGGCCGGCGGCGGACCGAGGCTGCGGGTGCGGGCGGCGGCGGTGGCCAGCACGTCGGCCGGCACCGCGAGGACCACGGCGAGCCAGCCCAGCCAGAACTCGCCGGGAAGGCGCAGTTGCCGCTCCCACCGGGAGACCTCGTGCCGGCTGAGGGTCGGCACGCCGGACGCCGCGCAGAGCTCGGCCGCGACCCGTAGCTGGCTCCAGCCCCGGGCCAGCCGGAGCTGGGCGAGCAGCGGCCCGAGCAGTTGCGGGCCGGGCGGCGGGGGCGGCGTCATCGGTCCTCCGGGACGGTGTCGGCGTGGCGGTGGCGCGTACCCCGGAACAGGACCGTGCGCCACCGGTGGATGCTGACCCCCGCGCGTGCCCCCGGCGGGTCGGCCTTCCGGCCGGGCCCACCCCCGCGCAACCCCATGACTACTCCGGGGGTACGACGCTTTCCGGCCCCGGCCGGGCCGGCGGCCGTGCGGTCCGTGTCCACCAGTGTGGGAAGGTCTCGGCCCGGAGGGCCCGGCCCGCTAGAGTCGGGGCGTGGCGCTCGGTCTTCCATCGGTCCTCCCCAATCCGCAGCCGGCGATCGGGGAGCTCATCCGTGACCGCCAGCCGACCTTCTCCTTCGAGTTCTTCCCGCCCAAGACCCCGCAGGGCGAGCGGCTGCTGTGGCAGGCGATCCGCGAGCTGGAGTCGCTGCGCCCGTCGTTCGTCTCGATCACCTACGGCGCGGGCGGGTCGACCCGTGACACCACCGTCGCGGTCACCGAGCGGATCGCCACCGAGACCACCCTGCTGCCGATGGCCCACCTGACCGCGGTCAACCACTCCGTGGCCGAGCTGCGCCACGTCATCGGCCGGCTCGCCGGGGTCGGGGTGCGCAACGTGCTCGCCGTGCGGGGCGACCCGCCGGGCGACCCGGGCGGCGAATGGGTGCGCCACCCCGAGGGGGTGCTCTACGCCGAGGACCTGGTCCGCCTGGTGCGCGACGCTGGCGACTTCAGCGTCGGGGTGGCGGCCTTCCCCTACAAGCACCCGCGTTCAGCCGACGTCGACAGCGACACCGAGCACTTCGTGCGCAAGTGCCGGGCCGGCGCCGACTTCGCGATCACCCAGATGTTCTTCGACGCCGACGACTACCTGCGGCTGCGCGACCGGGTCGCCGCCACCGGCTGCGACACCCCGATCCTGGCCGGCGTGATGCCGGTGACCCAGATCGGCACCATCGAGCGCTCCACGCAGCTCTCGGGGGCGCCCTTCCCGCCGGCCCTGGCCGAGCGGTTCGCGAAGGTCGCCGACGACCCGGAGGCGGTGCGCAGGCTCGGCGTCGAGCAGGCCAGCGAGATGTGCCGGCGGCTGCTCGACGAGGGCGTGCCGGGGATCCACTTCATCACCCTCAACCGTTCCACCGCCACCCGTGAGGTGTGGCAGAACCTCCAGGTCGACGCGCGGGTGTGACCCCGGTGCCGCGACACCTGAGCGGCGGTGCGACGGTTGTTCCGTGGTGGGCACACAGCTGAACTGGGACGAGTACGCCACGGCCTGGGCACGGCTGCACGGGGGCTTCGACCCCCGGGCGGCGGCCCCCGTCGTCCGCGCCTGGCTGCGGTTCGCCTACCACGTCGGGTTCGTGCTGGGCCGGCTGCGGGTCGGCCCGACCCCGGTCACCGTGGTCGGCGTGCTGCTCTGCGCCTGCGTGCCGCTGTTCGCCGTACGGCCGCAGAACGGTCCCTTCCTCGCGGCGCTGTTCGTGCTGCTCGCCGCGGTGGCGGACAGCGTCGACGGCGCGGTGGCGGTGGCCACGAACCGGACCACCCGGCTCGGCTACGTCTACGACTCGCTGGCCGACCGGCTCGGCGAGGTCGCCTGGCTGGCCGCGTTCTGGCTGATCGGCGCGCCGGGGGCGCTCGTGGTGACCGCCGGCGCGCTCTCCTGGCTGCACGAGTACGTCCGCGCCCGGGCGGTCTCCGCCGGCATGCGGGAACTCGGCGCGGTGACCGTGGGGGAGCGCCCCACCCGGGTCTCGGTGGCCCTGGTCGGGCTGCTGCTGGCCGGGCTGACCGGGCTGATCGAGCCGGACCTGGCGGCCGGCACGATCACCATGGCGACCGCCGTCTGGGTGCTGTTGGCCGGGTTCGGCCTCGGCCAGCTGCTCTCCGCCGTCCGCCGGGCCCTGATCGACGCCGGCTGACCGCGCGCCGGCCCGTCCGGACGGCCTCTGACCGGGGTGCCGTGTTTGTTAGGAAGGGGCCCTCCTCTACCTCAGGCGTTAACAAGGTGCCCTTCCTTACACCCGAAGGAGCTACCAGGCGGGGCCGATGTCGTCGGCGACGATCTGGGCGGAGAGGGTCACCATCGGCAGGCCACCGCCCGGGTGGCTGGAACCGCCGACCAGCCACAGCCCGGCCGCCGGCCCCCGGTTGGCCGGGCGCAGCAGGCCGCCGGCGGTGCCGTAGATCGATCCGCCGGGCGCGCCGGTCGCGTCGTCCAGGTCGGCCGGGGTGCGGACCTCCCGGAACACCAGCCGGTCCCGCACGTCGACGCCGCGCTCGGCCAGCACGTCGAGGACCCGGTCGGCGTACGCCTCGGCGAGGCCGGGCCGGCGCCAGTCGACGGCACCGGTGGCGGTGCCGTGCCGGGGTGCGTTGACCAGCACGAACCACGCCTCGTGGCCGGCCGGCCGGACCACCGGGTCGTCGGCCACGGTGACGAAGACGGTGGGATCCGTCGCCGGTCGGGCCCGCACGCCGCGCCCCGGGTGGCCGAAGACCGCGTCGAACTCGGCGTCGTAGTCGCCGGGGAAGAACACGTTGTGGTGGGCCAGCCCGGAGTCCCCCGTCAGGCCGAGCAGCAGCACGAAACCGGCCAGGCTGCGGTCGGTCAGTCCGGCCAGCCGGCGCGGGTCGGGCAGCAGGTCCCGGTAGAGGGTGAGCGCGTCGACGTTGGCCACCACCACGTCGGCGGGGACGGGGGCGGTGACGCCGCGCAGGCGTACGCCGTGCACCCGCCCGCCCGCGGCGTCGATCCGGGTGACCGTGGCGCCGGTCCGCACGACCACGCCGAGGTCCAGGCAGCGGGTCAGCAGCGCGTCGGCGAGTGTGCCCAGCCCGCCGCGCAGGTACCAGCCGCCGAAGGTCAGCTCGGCGTAGGGCACGGCGACCAGCGCGGCCGGCGCCCGGCGCGGGTCGGCGCCGGTGTAGGTGGCGTACCGGTCCAGCAGCATCCGCAGCCGGGGGTCGGACAGGTGCCGCCGGCCCAGCCCGCGCAGCGTCCGGCCCGGCCCGATGGCGGCCAGGTCGCCCAGCCGCCAGGCCAGCGCGGCCAGGTCCAGCGGGGAGTCGATCGGGCGGCGCAGGATGTCCCGGTGCGAGGCCTGCCACACCCGCGCGGCCCGGCGCCACAGCCGCTGCCAGTCCGCGGCGGCCCGGTCGCCGAAGGCCGCGTCGATCCGGGCGGCGAACTCGGCCGGGTCCGCGCACGAGTCGAGGGCCGGGCCGCCGCCGGGAAAGACGTGCCGCACGATCGGGTCCACCGGCGTCAGGTCCAGGTACTCGTCGAGCTTCGCGCCGGTCGCCTCGAACAGGTCGTGGAAGACGTCGGGCAGGGTGAGCAGGCTCGGCCCGGTGTCGAAGTGGAACGCGCCCGCCGGCGTGTCGCGTACGTACCGGCCGAGCTTGCCACCGACGGTGTCCGCGCGTTCGAGCACGGTGACCTGGTGCCCGGTGGCGGCCAGCCGGGCGGCGGTGGCCAGCCCTCCGACCCCGGCGCCGACGACCACGATCCGCGCCATGCCGCGCCTCCCTAGGTGACGGGGCGGCCGCGCCAGGACAGGCGACGCCGCTTCCGCAGATGGTACGACCGCAGGGTCAGCCAACCGAGGACCACGACCGACACGGGGTGTGCCAGCGCGTCGGGCCACCACCGGCCCCCGGTCGCCCGGGCGCTGACCGCCCGCCCGGTGACCCCGAGCAGGTAGGCGGCGAGCGCCGCGGCGGCCACCGTCGGCGCGCCGGCGGCCAGGGCGACGACCGCCAGCAGCGGGGGAGCGGTGTAGAGCAGGAGCAGCAGGGCCACCACGGCGGCCGCCGCCCCCGGGTTGCCGAAGGTCGCCCAGAGCGACTTCGAGTAGCCGTCGCGCAGCTGCGGCCAGTCCTCGTACATCCGGCAGGCGGCCAGCCGCGAGCCGTCGGCGAGGGCGATCCGGCCGCCGGCCCGCTTGACCGCGCGGGCCAGCTCGACGTCCTCCAGGATCTGCCCGGCCACCACGGCGTGCCCGCCGGCGGCCTCGTAGCCGGCCCGGTCCACCACCAGGAACTGCCCGCCGGCGGCGGCCAGCGACGGCCGCCGCGAGCGCTCCATCGCCCGCAGCGGCAGGAAGGTGAGCCACAGCCACTGCAACAGCGGCTGGACCAGCCGGTCGGCCACCGTCGCCACCAGGATCCGGGGGTACGGCGACAGCAGCGTCACCCGTGCGGCGCGCAGCTCGGTGACGGCCGCCGCGACCGCGTCCGGGGCGAGCACCACGTCGGCGTCGACGAAGACCAGCGCGGTCGCCACGGGGTCGGCCCGGGTGGCCAGCTGCCAGCAGGCGTGCGGCTTGCCCAGCCAGCCCGGCGGCGGGGCGACCCCGTCGAGCAGGGTGACCCGGGGGTCGTCGCCCGCCACCGCGCGGACCACGTCCGCGGTGCCGTCGGTCGACCCGTCGTCGAGCACCACCACGCGCAGCCCCGGCACGCCCCGCTGGGCGAGCAGCGCGCGCAGGCACGGGGTGACCCGCGCGGCCTCGTCGCGCAGCGGCAGCAGCACCGCCACCGGCTCGGTGACCGGCGCCGGCCGGTCGGCCGGGCGGCGCAGCCAGCGGCCGGCGTTGACCAGGGTGTGCGCGGTCAGCGCGGCCACGCCGAGCAGCAGCGCGAGGACGGCGGTCATGCCGTCGCGTCGACGCCGGGGCGCTGCGGCTGGCGGGGCCGGTGCCGGTCGTCGCGGCGGGAGCGGACCAGCGTGACCGCCAGCGGCACGGCGGCCACCGACATGCCGACCGCGCCCCAGAGCGCCGAGGCGGGCAGGTCGAGGAAGACCGCGTGGGCCAGCACACTGGAGAAGTACGTCCACAGCCAGAGCGCGAACATCGGGCCGTCCCGCCCGTCGGTGGTGGCCACGGCGGGCCCGGCCAGCGGGCGCAGCGCGCTCATCATCAGCACGGCGAAGAGCAGCCAGCCCAGGTAGTTGCTCACCGGGATGCCGGGCAGGCCGGGCAGCGCGGGGGTGGCGTCCCGCCAGACCCAGTAGCCCTCGGCCACCATCTGCGGGTCGAGGAAGAGGTCCCAGGCGGCCAGCCCGACGGCGGCCAGCGCGATCCGCCGGACGGGGAACCGCCCGCCTCGACGCCCCGGCCCGCCCCCGGCGCTCGGCCCGTCCCCGGCGCTCGGCCTGGCACCGGCGTCGCCGCCGGTCAGCCGGGTGGCGGCCAGCCAGGCCGGCCAGGCCATCCAGGTCCAGGCCAGCGGGATGATCAGCGGCACCCCGGCCAGCTTCGGCCCCAGCTCGCCGGAGTAGTCGTAGCTGCCGAACGGGAAGCCGGTGGCCACGCCGAGCGCCTCGATGGCGAACCCGCCGACCGTGGCCACCGCGACCAGCGCCACCGCCGTACGCGGGCCCCGGCTGAGCAGCGCGTGGCCCACCGAGAGCAGGTAGCCGAGCACGACGGTGGCGACGGTCAGCCGGGCCCGGGTCTCCCCGGTGGTCAGCGGGTAGCAGATCTGCGCCAGCACCAGCACGGCCAGCAGCGCCCAGGACAGCCGTCGGGTCATGGCACGGGCCGGCCGGGCGGGGTGGGTGTCGGGGGCTCCAGCGGCAGGTCCCGGCCGAGCACGCCGAACGGGCGCTCGTCGCCGGGGAAGTGGAAGTCACGCAGGACATCGGCGAAGCCGAACCGGCGGTACAGCCGCCAGGCCCGGGACCGCTGTTCGTCGGCCTCGGGGGTGGAGAGCAGCGTGGTCGTCCCCTCCGCCAGGCTGAGCAGGGCCCGCAGCTGTCGCGCGCCCAGGCCGTGCCCCTGCGCGGGCGGGCGGACGTGCAGCTCCACCACCTCGAAGCAGTGGGTCAGCCAGCGCTGCCGGGTCGGGGCGTCCAGTGCCCGCCAGACCTGGTCGTGCCACCACTGCCCGGAGCCGCCCAGGTAGCCGTAGCCGAAGCCGGCCAGGTGGCCCTCGCTGGTCAGGCTGGCGACGGCGCGGAAGCCGGGTCGGCGTACGTGGGTGGCGATGTAGCCGCGTCGGGACTCCAGCAGCTCCGGGCGGTACCCCATCGCCTCGCCGTAGACGGCCACCACGTCGTCCAGCCGTCGGACGAGATCGTCCGGCGTCCACCGCACCAACCTCATGCCCGTACACCCTCCGCCGCTCCCGGGTCGCCGTCCGCGACCCATCCCAGCACCGCCCGGTCACCCACCACGTCGCGCACCTCGAACCGCGCGAAGAGTTCCTCCGCGTACCACCCCTCGGTGGGGGTCCGCATGATCGCCGCCCGGTGCTCCGGGTGACGGTACGCGAACGCCACGAGGTCCGCCGGGTCGCGCCACACGCTCACCGTGCCCTGCCAGCCCAGCGGGGCCTCGCCGACGCCGAAGCGGGCCAGCAGGCCGGGCGCGGCGTGCAGCGCGGCGGCCACCGGTGGGATCGCCCGCCAGAAGGTGGCCGCCCGACGGGGCCGCAGCCGGGCCCGGGTCAGCGCCAGCACGGGGCCGCTGACCCGGCCGCCGGGCGGCTCCCCGAACGGCCGGCGCCCCGACCACTCGCCCCGGCTGCTCAGCGGGCGCAGGTCGACCCGGACGGACGCGCGGGCGATCCGCGCCCAGGCGCGTCCCACCGGCGAGCCGTCGAAGCCGGCCGCGGCGGCGGTGGAGTCCCACACGGTCAGCGCCGCCCACCGGGTGAGGTCGGCGTCGCCCGGCCCGAAGCCGGTGCCGGTCCCGGTGCCGAGCAGCTTGCCGAACCGCACGCCGGGCACGGCCCGCAGCCGGCGGGGGTCGAGC
Source organism: Micromonospora sp. CNZ303 (assembly GCF_004345505.1). Lineage (NCBI taxonomy): Bacteria > Bacillati > Actinomycetota > Actinomycetes > Micromonosporales > Micromonosporaceae > Micromonospora > Micromonospora sp. CNZ303. The sequence goes on from NZ_SLVT01000009.1 coordinate 123,852, forward strand.
GCCATCCGGGTCAACGCCCGGGGCAGCGCGGCGCGGGAGGTGCGCCACACGTGCAGCGTGACCAGCTCCGGGACGGTGGCCCGCTCGCTCACGCCACCCCGGTCGGGACGCCGCCGGTGACCCGCAGCAGCTCCGGGTAGGTGGTGGGGAAGACCGCCTGCGGCACGCCGCCGGCCGCCCAGATCTCGTCGTACGACTTCAGGGCGGTGTCCACCAGGGTGCGCAGCGGGCGCGGGTGGCCGACCGGGGCGACCCCGCCGATCACCTGCCTGGTGTGCGCGCGGACGAACTCCGGGGTGGCCCGGCGCAGCCGGCCGACCCCGATGGACGCGGCCAGGCCGGCGGTGTCCACCCGGTGCGCGCCGGAGGTGAGCACCAGCAGCGGCGCGCCGTCCGCCTCGAAGACGAGCGAGTTGGCGATCTGCCCGACCGCGACGCCGAGCGACTCGGCGGCGGCAGCGGCGGTGTGGACCGCGTCGGGCAGCAGGCGGACGAGGCTCGGCGCGCCGGACCCGTCCAGGGCGCCCGCGGCGTCGAGCACGTCCTGCACCGCCCGCACGTTCGGGTGTGGCTGCATGTCGACCATTCTTCCCGGTACGCCGGTCGGCGGCTCAGCCGGCCGTGCCGGGCCCCGGCCGGGCGGGGCGGAGCACCGTCCGGCCGGCTCCGGGTGGGACGGTGGCGGCGTCCGGGGCGGGCGGCCCGGTGCCCTGGGCGGACGATGCGGCGTCCGGGGCGGGCGGTCCTGTGTCCGGGGCGGGCGGCGCGGTGGTCCGGGCCGGGGCGACCCGGGCCGTCTCGGCCAGCGCGACGCCCACCAGCACCAGGAGCCCGCCGGTGAGCTGGGCGGTGTTGAGCGCCTCACCGGGGCCGATCACGACCCAGGCGACCGCCGAGGCGAGCACCGGCTCGGCCATGCCGATGATCCCGACGCTGGTCGCGGGGAGGTGCCGCATCGCCCCGGCCACCAGCAGGTACGGCGCGATCGAGCCGAGCACCACCGTGTACGCGCAGAGCAGCGCCACGGGCACGCCCCCCTCGGTGTCGGCGGCCAGCGGTTCCCAGCCGCCGGTGCCCACGGTGACCGCGCGGGTGAGCAGGCCCGCCACGGCGGAGGCGCCGAACGCCCAGGTGCACAGCGACAACGTGTCCCGGCGTGCCGTTCCGTGTGCGCCGAGCACGTAGTAGGCGGCAAGGAAGACCGCGGCCCCGAGACCGGCGAGCACGCCGAGGCCGTCCAGCTTCAGCTCGCCCCACACCTCGGCCACGCAGCCGAGGCCGACCAGGCTCAACGCCAGCCCGGCCCAGAGCCGCGGGCGTACCCGGTTGCGCTGACCGAACCGGGCCCAGAGGGCGACCAGCAGCGGGGCGGTGTACTCGAACAGCAGCCCGATCCCGACCGGCAGCCGGGAGATGGCGACGAAGTAGAGCATCGGTACGGCGAAGAACCCGGCCAGCCCGTACCCGATCAGCAGCGGCAGCTGGCCGGGGGTGGCCCGGAGCCGGCGGGCCCCCGGACGCAGCAGCACGCTCAGCACCAGCAGCCCGGTGACGGCGCCGACGGCGCGCAGCAGGGTGAGCTGCGGGGCGTCCAGGCCGGCGCGGAGCACCAGCTTGGAGACGGTGCCGTTGACGGCGAAGAGTCCGGCCGAGGCGAGCACCATGGCGACCCCGAGGACGGGGCGGGGGGTGGTCACGGGCGGAGGCTACCGCCGCGACCCTCTCCGCCGCCGACCGCGGTGGCGTACGCCCGGAGCCGGCACCTGCGTACGTCGTCCGAGGTCCGCGCGCCACACGTTGCATTTTCGTCGGAGGGAGGGTGTACTGTCAGCAGCAGTTAGAACGAGTGTTCGATTGCCTCGAACGCCCGTTCCAACCATCCGGGGCGGTGTTTCGCGGCGCGGCTCCGGGCGGTGCGGCTCCGCGGGCCGCACCTGGGTCTCGGGCAGTCGCGAGTCCGGGCCCGTCAGGCAGGAGCGTCGCCCGCCGCCCACGACCCCCGGGCGGCGGGCGACGAACCCGCCGGTAACGCCGGCCGGGTGTGGTGTGGGGAAGCGTCCACACCCGGCCGGCCACCCCACCGGTGCGTCTTCCTCCGCACCACTCGACCCGGCGTCCCGCCGGCGGCCCAGGGCCGTCTCCGGGGCGGCGCCTCGGCCACGTGGAGGAGACAGTCCCATGCCGACCAACCCGGCTCAGGCACCGACGGTGCCGGCGCACGTGCTGCCGCACCGCACCCCCGCCCAGCTTCTCGCGGTGGCCCGGCGCGGGCTGGCCGAGGCCGCCCAGACCCGCCCCGACGGCCTCCGCTACGCCGCCGCCCACCTGGCCGCGCTCCGCGCGGCCGCGGCCGTGCTCGCCGCCCGGGCGCGTCCCGCCCCCACCCGGCGCCACCGGGTGACCAGCGTCTGGATCCTGCTCTCCGGTGTCGCTCCCGAGCTCGACGAGTGGGCCCGGTTCTTCGCCCTCGGCGCCGGCAAGCGGGCCGCCGCCGAGGCCGGCATCCCACGGGTCGTGACCGCCCGGGAGGCCGACGACCTGCTGCGCTCCGCCGAGCAGTTCGTCACGGTCGTGGAGGCCGCGCTCGGCGTGGCCCACCAACCGGCACTCGACGGCCTCGCGGCCTGACCCGGGCACCCGGCCAGCCGACGGCGACCGGGGCCCCGGCGGGGCACGCGCACGTCTGATCCGACAGCACGACGGGGGGTAGGTCCGATGGCGGGCCGGATGGTGGTCGGTTCCGCCGCACTGGCCGGTCTGGTGCGCCCGGCGAGCGCGCCGGACCCGGCGACCGGTCACCGGCTGTTGCCGGTGGCCCCCGAGCTGACCGGGCTGCTGCCCAACCGGGGGCTGCGACGGGGCAGCACGATCGCGGTCGCCACCGGCCAGCCCCGGCGCAGCGGTGGCACCTCGCTGGTCCTGGCGTTGCTCGCCGAGGCGTCCCGGGCCGGCTCGTGGTGCGCCGTGGTCGGGGTCCCGACGTTCGGGGCGGGCGCCGCCGCCGAGTTGGGCATCGCCCTGGACCGGCTCGCCCTGGTGCCCCACCCGGGCCCGGAGTGGGCCACCGTCATCGCCGCGCTGATCGACGGGGTGGACGTCGTGGTCGCCGCCGTGCCGACGACGGTCTCCGCCTCGGTCGCCAACCGGCTGGCCGCCCGGGCCCGGCAGCGCGGCAGCGTCCTCGTCCCGTACGGGCGGTGGGACGGCGCGGACGTGACCCTCCAGGTGGTCCGGGGCGCCTGGGAGGGGCTCGGGCAGGGGCGGGGCCGGCTGCGTCGCCGCGAGGTCACCGTCTCCGCGCGGGGCCGTGGGGCCGCCGCCCGCCCCAAGGAGATCAAGGTCTGGCTGCCCGGGGACGGGCTCACCCGGGTCATTCCCCGCTCCGCTCCCGCCACCGCCGTCTCCGTCACCGGCCGGTCGACCGCCGGCCGGCTCCACCAGGTCGGCCCGGCCGTCGCTCCCGCGCCCACCGTCCCGTCCCGTCGCGCCGCGCTCACCCTGGTCGGTCCGCCGTGACCGCCGCGCCCGTGCGGACCCTGCTGCTCTGGTGCCCGGACTGGCCGGTGCTCGCCGCGGAGATCGTCGACGGGGTGCCGGCCACCGACCCGGTCGCCGTGCTGCACGCCAACCGGGTGGTCGCCTGCTCCGCGCGGGCCCGCGCCGAAGGGGTGCGCCGAGGGCTGCGCAAACGGGAGGCCCAGGGCCGATGCCCCCAGCTCACCGCCGTCGAGTACGACCCCGGCCGGGACGCACGGGCGTTCGAACCGGTGGTCGCCGCCGTCGAGGAACTGGTCGCCGGCGTCGAGGTGGTACGCCCCGGCGCGTGCGCGGTGGCGGCCCGGGGGCCGAGCCGCTACCTCGGGGGCGAGGAGGCGGCCGCCGAGCGGATCGTCGAGCACGTCGCCCAGGCCTGCGCGGTGGAGAGCCAGGTCGGCATCGCCGACGGGGTCTTCGCCGCCGGGCTGGCCGCCCGCGACGGACGGGTCGTTCCGCCCGGCGGGACACCGGGGTTTCTCGCCGACCTGCCGGTGGAGGCGCTCGGCCGCCCGGCCCTGGCCGACCTGCTGCGCCGGCTCGGCGTACGCACCCTGGGCGACTTCGCTGCGCTGCCCGCCGGCGACGTGCTGGCCCGGTTCGGCTTCGACGGTGCGCTGGCCCACCGGCTGGCGGCCGGGCGGGACCACCGTCCGCTCGCGGTCCGGCAACCCCCGGTCGACCTCGCGGTCACCGCCGACCACGACGAGCCGCTCGACCGGGTCGACGCGGCGGCCTTCGCCGCCCGGGCACTGGCCGAACGGCTGCACGACCGGCTCGCCGCGCACGGGCTGGCCTGCACCCGTCTCGGCATCGAGGCGGTCACCGCGCACGGCCAGGAACTGCACCGGGTCTGGCGGCACGACGGGCTGCTCACCGCTGCGGCCATCGCCGACCGGGTGCGCTGGCAGCTCGACGGCTGGCTGTCCGGCAGCACCGGCCGGGCCGGCACCCGCCCGACCCGCCCGACGGCGGGCATCATCCGGCTGCGGCTGGTCCCGGACGGGGTGGTCGCGCAGGCCGGCCTGCAACCCGGCCTGTGGGGGGAGACCGGCGAGGAGCGGGAGCGGGCGCACCGGGCGTTGAGCCGGGTGCAGGGCATCCTCGGCCCCGAGGCGGTCGTCACCGCGGTGCTCGGTGGCGGGCGCTCGCCGGCCGACCAGGTGCGCCTGGTGCCGTGGGGCGACGAACGCCTTCCGGCCCGGCCCGTCCCGCCGCCGTGGCCGGGCCGCCTGCCGCCACCAGCGCCGGCCGTGGTGCTGCCCGACCCGCTCGCCGCGGTCGTGCACGACGCCGCCGGTGAACCGGTCGAGGTCAGCGCGCGGCTCCAGGTCAGCGCCGAGCCGGCCCGGCTGACCGTGGGCGCCGCCCGGCCGGTCGAGATCGTCGGCTGGGCCGGCCCCTGGCCGGTCGACGAGCGCTGGTGGGCGCCGTCCGAGGCCCGCCGCCGGGCCCGGTTCCAGGTCTGCCTGGCCGACGGTACGGCCCTGCTGCTCGCCGTCGAGGCCGGGCGGTGGCTGGTGGAGGCAATCTATGACTGAGCGCCCGCCCGAGGTCCTCGGCCGGCCCTCGCCCCGCCCCCGCCGCCCCGCCCGGCCCGACGCCCTGCCAACGGGTCGGCTCGGCCGGGATGGAGCCTTGCCTGCGGCCCGGTCTGCGCGAGGCGGAGCCCTGCCGGCGGGTCGGCTCGGCCGGCGTGAGGCTTCGCCAGCTGCCCCGCCGACGCTGTCGAGTTGCCCCGTTGAGGGGACCGCCGGACGCAGGCTCTCGGATCTTGGTGAGTTTCGGCCCCTCCAGGGGCTCAAACTCACCAAGATCTCTCCGGCTGCCCGCCCGGAGGGGCTCTGATGAGCTTCCACAACCCGAAGCTGCCCTGGTCAGAGTTGGAGCGTGTGCTCTCCGGTCGGGAATCCGGCACCGGCCGATCGGGCGCGGGCCGGCCGGGTGCGGGCGGGATGGGCACGGGCCGGCCGGAGGCGGGCCGGACGGGTGTGGGGCGGCCGGGTGTGGGCCGAGCGGGTGCGGGGCGGTCGGGGGCGTCGGGCGAGGACCGGCCGGGTGCGGGTCGGTCGGGGGAGGGCAGCCGGGCGCGCGACGAGCGGCACCTGCACGTGGTCGACCCGTTGGCCGTGGACGCCGACGGCGGCGACTCTCCCGCCTGGAGCCGCCGGCGGGAGCAGTACCGGCCGCCCGAGGTGGCCCGTCCCGACGACGCGGTGCCGTACGCCGAGTTGCACGCGCACACCAACTTCAGCTTCCTCGACGGTGCCAGCCACCCGGAGGAACTGGCCGAGGAGGCGGCCCGGCTGGGTCTCACCGCGCTCGCCGTCACCGACCACGACGGCTTCTACGGGGTGGTGCGCTTCGCCGAGGCGGCCCGCGCGCTGCACCTGCCGACGATCTTCGGCGCCGAACTCTCCCTGGAGCTGCCCGGCCCGCAGAACGGCGAGCCCGATCCGCTCGGGCGGCACCTGCTGCTGCTCGCCCACGGCCACGAGGGGTACGCCCGGCTCGCCTCGACCATCGCCCGCGCCCAGCTGCGCGGCGGGGAGAAGGGCCGCCCGGTCTACGGCGAGCTGGAGGAGATCGCCGAGCAGTTGCGCGACCACGTGCTGGTGCTCACCGGCTGCCGCAAGGGGCACGTACCGTCGGCGCTGCTCACCGAGGGGGTGGATACGGCGGCCCGCGAGCTGGACCGGCTGACCGCCCTGTTCGGCGCGGAGACGGTGGCGGTGGAGCTGACCGACCACGGGCACCCGGTGGACGCCGACCGCAACGACGCGCTCGCCGAGCTGGCGGCGGCGGCCGGCCTGCCCACGGTGGCCACCAACAACGTGCACTACGCCACCCCGGGCCGGCGGAGACTGGCCACCACCGTCGCGGCCGTCCGGGCCCGGCGCAGCCTGGACGAGATCGACGGCTGGCTGCCCGCGGCCGGCACCGCCCACCTGCGCGGCGGCGCCGAGATGGCGGCCCGGTTCGCCGCGTACCCGGGGGCGGTGGCGCGGGCCGCCGAGTTCGGGGCCGAGCTGGCCTTCGACCTCCAGCTCGTCGCGCCACGGCTGCCGGCGTACCCGGTGCCGCCCGGGCACACCGAGATGAGCTGGCTGCGCCACCTGACCCACGCCGGCGCCCGCGAGCGCTACGGCCCGCCCGAGGCGCACCCGAGGGCGTACGCGCAGCTCGACCACGAGCTGAACATGATCGAGGAGCTGGGCTTCCCCGGCTACTTCCTGGTGGTCTACGACATCGTCACGTTCTGCCGTGAGCAGGACATCTACTGCCAGGGGCGGGGCTCGGCGGCCAACTCGGCGGTCTGCTACGCGCTGCGGATCACCAACGTGGACGCCGTCCGGCACCGGCTGCTCTTCGAGCGCTTCCTCGCCCCGGAGCGCGACGGCCCGCCCGACATCGACGTCGACATCGAGTCCGACCGCCGGGAGGAGGTGATCCAGCACGTCTACGCACGCTACGGCCGGGAGCACACCGCGCAGGTCGCCAACGTCATCTCCTACCGGCCCCGCTCGGCGGTGCGGGACGTGGCCAAGGCGTTCGGGTTCTCGCCCGGCCAGCAGGACGCCTGGAGCAAGCAGATCGACCGCTGGGGCTCCGTGGCCCCGGTCGACGTGGCGGACATCCCCGAGCAGGTGGTCGCGTACGCCAACGAGTTGCAGACGTTTCCCCGGCACCTGGGCATCCACTCCGGCGGCATGGTGATCTGCGACCGGCCGGTGATCGAGGTGTGCCCGGTGGAGTGGGGGCGGATGCCGGGCCGCAGCGTGCTCCAGTGGGACAAGGACGACTGCGCCGCCGTCGGCCTGGTCAAGTTCGACCTGCTCGGGCTCGGCATGCTCTCCGCGCTGCACTACGGCTACGACATGATCGGGATGAGCCTGGACCTCGGGGACATGACGCTGGACGATCCCGAGGTCTACGACATGCTCTGCCGGGCCGACTCGGTCGGGGTGTTCCAGGTGGAGAGCCGCGCCCAGATGGCCACCCTGCCCCGGCTGAAGCCCCGCGAGTTCTACGACCTGGTGGTCGAGGTGGCGCTGATCCGGCCCGGCCCGATCCAGGGCGGCTCGGTGCACCCGTACATCCGGCGCAAGAACGGCCAGGAGCCGGTGACCTACCCGCACCCGCTGATGCGCAACGCGCTGGAGAAGACCCTCGGCGTGCCGCTGTTCCAGGAGCAGCTCATGCAGCTCGCCATCGACCTGGCGGGCTTCGACGCCGCCGGGGCCGACCAGCTGCGCCGGGCGATGGGCGCGAAGCGTTCCGCGGAGCGGATGGCCCGCATCGCCGACCGGCTCTACGCGGGCATGGCCGAGCGGGGCATCACCGGCGAGCTGGCCGACGACGTCTTCCGCAAGCTCTCCGCGTTCGCCAGCTACGGCTTCCCGGAGAGCCACGCGATGAGCTTCGCCTACCTGGTCTACGCCAGCTCCTGGCTCAAGCGCTACCACCCGGGGCCGTTCCTGGCCGCGCTGCTCAACGCCCAGCCGATGGGCTTCTACTCGCCGCAGACGCTTGTCGACGACGCCCGCCGGCACGGGGTGGAGGTGCGCCGGCCGGACATCAACGCCAGCGGCGCGCTGGCGGTGCTGGAGTCCACCCCGCAGACCCGGTGGGGCAGCGCGTCGGGGGAGCCGCCGCACGCCTGGGGGCTGAACGGGCCCGCCGTCCGGCTCGGGCTCTCCGGCGTGCGTACCCTCGGCGACGGGGTGGCCGAGCGGATCGAGGCGGAGCGGGCGGCGCGCGGACCGTACCGCGACATGCCAGACCTGGCTCGGCGCGTGGGTCTCACCGCCGCGCAGCTGGAGGCGCTGGCCACCGCGGACGCCTTCGCCTGTTTCGGGCTGTCCCGGCGGCAGGCCCTCTGGGCCGCCGGCGCGGCGGCCCAGGACCGGCCGGGCCGGCTGCCGGGCACGGTGACCGGCGCGACCGCGCCCACCCTGCCCGGGATGGAGGCGGTGGAGCGGCTGGTCGCCGACGTCTGGGCGACCGGATTGTCGCCGGAGAGCCACCCGGCGAGCTTCATCCGCCCCCGGCTCGACGCGCTCGGCGCGGTGCCGATCGCCCGGCTCGGCGGGGTGGAGCCGGGGAGACGTATCCGGGTCGGCGGGATCGTCACCCACCGGCAGCGGCCCGCGACCGCCGGCGGGGTCACCTTCCTCAACCTGGAGGACGAGACGGGGATGCTCAACGTCACCTGCTCCCCGGGCCTGTGGCAGCGCTACCGGCGGGTGGCCCGCACGAGCGCCGCGCTGGTGGTGCGGGGGCGGCTGCAACGGCACGAGGGAGTGATCAACCTCACCGCCGACCGGCTGGACGCCATCGAGCCCCCGGTCAGTCCGCCCTCGCGCGACTTCCGCTGACGGCAGTGATCCACATTACGGTTTTCCGGGCCGGATGGAGGGACACTCCAGCTCGCGCGGGCAGAGTGGCCCGCGCGAGCACGAGGGGGACGAACGATCATGGGAAACAACGACGGTAGCGGTGGGGTGGCGAACTCCCGGCGGACCCGGCTCGGCGCAGGTTGGACCCCGAGCCACCACACGGAGCCGCGCGAGTACGAGATCGTCGAGGGCCCGGTGGCCAACGCCCTGCGGTCGCGGGCCGAGGACGACGCCGCAGCCGGCGAGTCCTGACCTCCCACCCGGAGCCGGCCGGGTCGCCACAGGTGCGGCTCGGTGCGGCTGGACCGGGTGACTAGGCTCGACCGGGTGGAGCAGACCCCAGGCCGGCTCGCCGGGCCGCCGCTGACCCCCCGTACCGCCGTGATCTGGTCGGTGCTGCGCGCCGAGCTGGAGCGCCGCGCCGGCACCGCGCTGACCGTGCTCGACGTCGGTGGCGGCACGGGCGGCTTCGCCGTGCCGCTGGCCCAGGCCGGGCACCGGGTCACCGTGGTCGACGCCAGTCCCGACGCGCTCGCCGCGCTGACCCGCCGGGCCGCGGAGGCCGGCGTGGCCGAGCGGGTCCGCGCCGTGCAGGGCGACGGCGACGCGCTCGCCGGCCTGGTCGAGCCGGGCAGCGCCGACCTGGTGCTCTGCCACGCCGTGCTGGAGGTCGTCGACGACCCGGCGGCGGTGGTGGCGGCGTTGGTCACCGCACTGCGGCCGGGCGGCGCCGCGAGCGTGCTCGTCGCCAGCCGGGCCGCCGCCGTGCTCGGCCGGGCCATGAACGGGCACCTGGACGTCGCCGCCGCGCTGGCCGCCGATCCGGCCGGCACCGCCGGCACCCGGGACACCCTGCGCCGGCGCTACGACGCCGACGGCGCCGCCGCGCTGCTCACCGCCGCCGGGCTCGTGGTCGAGCAGATCCACGGCGTACGCGTGCTCGCCGACCTGCTCCCCGCCGCCGTCGCCGACGGCCAGCCCGCCGCCCTGGTCGAGTTGGAGCGGGCGCTCGCCGCGCGGGCGCCCTGGCGGGACCTCGCCGCCCAGCTGCACCTGTTCGCCCGCCGCCCGTGACCGACCCGACCCGCCCGCCGCACCCGCCCGGGCCCACGCTGGAGATCGTCGGGCCGCGCTACGGCGACGCCAGCCTCGCCGACGTCCTGCCGTCCGCGCTCGCCGTGCTCGACGTGCCCGGCGCCACCGACCCGCTCGGGCTGCGGGCCGCGCTGCCCGGGGTACGCCGGATCGCGGTGCTGCTCGTCGACGGTCTCGGCTGGCACCAGATCCCGACCGCCGCCCCGTACGCGCCGACCCTGGTGGGGCTCGCGGCCACCGTCGGGCGGCAGCTGACCTCCGGCTTTCCGTCGACCACGCCGACCAGCCTGGTGACGCTGGGCACCGGCGCCGCCCCCGGCGCGCACGGCGTGCTCGGGTTCACGGTGCGGGTGCCGGGGACCGACCGGGTGCTCAACCACGTCGAGTGGGCTGCCGACCCGCAGCCGCTGCGCTGGCAGCCGGTGCGTACGCAGCTGGAACGGGCCCGCGCCGCCGGGGTCGCGGTGACCGTGGTGAGCCGGCCGGAGTTCGGCGGCAGCGGGCTGACGCTGGCCGCCAACCGGGGCGGCGACTACCGCGGCGCGGCCGGCGTCGACGCGCTCGCCGAACGGATGCTCGGCGCCCTCGCCGCCGGAGCGGGGCCCACACTGGTCTCCGGCTACCACCCCGACCTGGACCGGCACGGCCACCTGACGGGCGTCGACTCGGCGCCCTGGCGGATCGCCGCGGCCGAGGTGGACCGGCTGCTGGCCCGGCTCGTCGACGGATTGCCGCCCGACGCCGCGTTGCTGGTCACGGCCGACCACGGCCAGCTCGACGTGCCGGCCGAAGACCGCTTCGACCTGGACACCGACCCCCGGCTGCGCGCCGGGCTGGAGGTGGTGGCCGGGGAGCCCCGGGTCCGCTACCTGCACGTCGCCCCCGGCGCCGTGGACGACGTGGTGGCCGCCTGGTCGGCGGTGCTCGGCGACGCGGCCCGGGTGCGTACCCGCGACGAGGTGGTGGCCGCCGGCTGGTTCGGTCCGGTGGCGGAGGAACACCTGGCGCGCATCGGCGACGTGGTGGTGATCTGCAACGGCACGTACGCGGTGACCGCCTCCCGCTCCGAGCCGCCGGCGGTCTCCCGGCTGGTGGCGTACCACGGGGCGGACACGGCGGCCGAGATGACGATCCCGCTGCTGGTCGTACGCGGCTGACCGGCCGGGCCTGCCGGGGTGGCATGTCACAGGCCCGGGCTAGCCTGCGGGGATGGGCCGCAGCCAGTCGTTGCCCCGGGGCGGCGATCCCCGGTTCGGGCCGGACGCCGACGATTCCGGCTGCCCGATCCTGCACGTCGACATGGACGCCTTCTTCGCCTCGGTCGAGGTCCGCCGCCGGCCGGAGTTGCGCGGTCGGCCCGTCGTGGTCGGCGGCACCGGCCCGCGCGGGGTGGTGAGCTCCGCCAGCTACGAGGCCCGGCGCTACGGCGTACGCAGCGCCATGCCCACCGCCCGGGCCCGGGCGCTCTGCCCGCACGCGGTCTACCTGTCGCCGGACTTCACGCAGTACTCGGCGGCCTCCGCCGCGGTGATGCAGATATTCCGGGACGTCACCCCGCTGGTCGAGCCGCTCTCCCTGGACGAGGCGTTCCTCGACGTGGCGGGCGCCCGGCGGCTCTTCGGCCCGCCGGCCGCCATCGCCCGCCGCATCCGCGAGCGGGTCGCGGGGGAGCAGGGGCTGAGCTGTTCCGTCGGCGTCGCGCCGAGCAAGTTCGTGGCCAAGCTCGGCTCGACCCGCGCCAAGCCCGACGGCCTGCTCGTCGTCCCGGCCACCCGGGTGCTCGACTTCCTGCATCCGCTGCCGGTGTCGGCGCTGTGGGGGGTGGGGGAGCGGTCCACCGAGACGCTGCGGCGGCTGGGCCTGGCCACGATCGGCGATCTCGCCGAGGCCCCGGTCGGCATGCTGCGCAAGGCGCTCGGCGAGGCGTCCGCCGCCCACCTGCACGAGCTGGCCTGGGGGCGCGACCCGCGCCGGGTCACCCCCGAGCAGGCGGAGAAGTCGATCGGCGCCGAGGTGACCTTCGACGTGGACGTCACCGACCCGCTGGAGATCCGCCGGGCGCTGCTCGCCCTCGCCGAGAAGGTCGGCATCCGGCTGCGCCGGGCCGGGCAGGTCGGGCGCACCGTGTCGCTCAAGGTGCGGCTGACCGATTTCCGCACCGTCAGCCGCTCCCGCACGGCGGGCGTGCCGACTGACGTCGCCAGGGAGATCTTCGACACCGTCTGGGCGCTCTACACCGCGCTCGACCCGGGTGAGCCCGTCCGTCTGGTCGGCGTACGGGTCGAGGGGCTCGCCGCCGCGCGGGAGACTCCGCGACAGCTCACCCTCGGTGCGCCCGAGCGGGGCTGGCGGGAGGCGGAGGCCGCAGCCGACGCCGCCGCTGCCCGTTTCGGGCGGTCCGTCATAGGTCCAGCCAGTCTGCTCGGGCCCCGCGAGGGGCGACGAAATGAAAATCCACCCCGGCCGTAGGTCGTCCCGCTTTCCGACGCGCGAGGGCCCTCGTAGACTTGCGGGTAAGCAGCCGGTTGGCTGCCACGGTCTGTCGGCCCGACCGGGCCGACCAACGTGACCGGGGAGGAGTGCCGTGCCGCTCTCGGAGCACGAGCAGCGGCTGTTCGAGCAGATCGAGCGGTCGCTTGCCGAGGACCCCAAATTCGCCTCGGCCGTGCGCGCCAGCGATCCGCGCTTCCACGCGCGGCGTCGCCTGCTCGTCGCTGCCGGCGTGATCATCGCTGGGCTGGCCCTGTTGGTCTATGGCGCGGTGATCAAGCTTCCGCCGCTGGCAGTGGCGGGTTTCGTCGTCATGCTGGCCTCGGCCGCGTTCGCGGTGCAGTCGCACCGTCGGGGGCAGTCACCGGACCTGCACGTCGTGGGCGGGACGACGAGTCGTCGTCGCCCCCGCGGCCGGTCGGGTCGTCGGCCCTCGATCCTGGACCGGATGGAGGACCGGTGGCGGCAGCGCCCGGAGGGGCACCGCTGAGCCCGGCCCGCCCCTGAGGCGGGCCGCGCGACAGACAGTCGACCGCCGGGACGCCCGGCGGCCACCGACGACTCCGCACGCCCCGGGGGCGTGCATCCTCTTCATCTCCCGATGCCCGGCATCCGGCCGGTGCCTCGTCGACCCCTGAGCCCGGTCGGCCCCTGACGGCCGTGACGCCGGTTGGCCGCGACGGCAGCCCCGCGAACGCGACGGGCCGGCGGGGGCGGGTGCCCCTACCGGCCCGTTCGTCCGTCGGTCAGCGGGCCATGCGGCCGGCCAGCAGGCGACGCGGGTTCCAGCGCAGCAACCGGTGCCGGGCCCGACCGCCCGCCGCCACCAGCCGGGACGACGCCTCGGCCGTGCCCGTACGCCAGCGCAGCAGCACCGACGGCGGCAGCACCGCCGCCACCAGGCGGGTACGCCGGTCGGTCTGTGCGGCGAGCGCGGCGCGTACGGTGCGCAGGGCCGGCAGGAGCTGCTCGCCGGTCAGCGGATCGCGGGCGTAGCGGGCGCGTTCCTCGGCGCGGCCGAGCAGGCGTACTGCCGTGGTCGCCCCCGCGTCGGCGGTGAGCGCCTCCCGGGACAGCCTGTCGGCGGTCGCCCGGGGGGTCTCCGTCCGGTCCACCCGGACCCGGTAGTCCACGAGCGTGTCCAGCAGTTCGTCCCAGGCGGCGTGCGCGTCCGCCCGCGCCCGCTCCGCGTCCGCCACCACCACCATGCGTCGCCCGTCGGTGGGCGCGTCGCCGGCGGCCCCGGGGCGCACCGCCGCCGCGGCCGGTTTCGCCGGGCCGCTGCGCTTGCGGCGCAGGGCCGTGCGGCGCAGCGCCGGCAGGGCGAGCAGAGCGAGCAGGGCCAGCACCGCCGCGGCGGCGTACCAGGGCCAGACCGGGGCCTGGTCGGTCGGGGCGGTGCCGTCGAGGGCCAGGCCGGAGTCGATGTCCTCCTCGGGGCCCTCCGGCCCCGCCGGGCCGGCCGACGGGTCGACGTCGCCGGGGGCGCTCGTCGGGCCTGCGGTCGGCGTCTCCGCCTCCGGGGCGTCGATGTCCGGCGCCCAGGCCGACCGGGTCGAGCCCTGCACGCCGTACGCCGGGGTCGGGTCGAAGGGCACCCAACCGACCTCGTTGAAGTAGACCTCCGTCCAGGCGTGCAGGTTCCGGTTGGTCAGCGTGTACGTGCCGTCGCCGGAGTTGCTGCCGTTGGCGAAGCCGAACGCCACCCGGGCCGGTACGCCGGCGGCCCGGACCAGCCACGTCATCGCGGCGGCGTACTGCTGGCAGAAGCCGACCTTGTTGTCGAGGAAGTCGATGATCTCCCGCCCGCTGGTGCCGCCCTTGGTGCTGAGCGAGTAGGTGAAGCCGTTGTCCGCGGAGAAGTGGTCGTAGATCGCGCGGACCTTGTCGTACTCGGTGTCCTTGCCCCGTACCAGGGTGGAGACCAGCTCCTCGACCTCGGGCACCGGCGGCGGCGTGGGATGCAGGCGCCGCACGGCGTGGTCGGCCGGCAGCGGCGACGACCGGCGCAGGGCCGCCGGCGTGTAGGTCGAGCGCACGTACTCGAACGAGTAGCGCTTGTCGCGCGAGTTGTCCCGGTGGGAGAAGACCACCTGGAGGCTGGGGTCGTACGCCCAGTTGCCGTTGAGGCCCTCGGAGCGCACCGGTTCGGTGTAGACCGGCAGCAGCGGCATGTTGAGGGTCTTCGTCACCTCGACCGTGGCCTGGTACGTCCGCTGCTCGACGCCCCGCGCGGACGGCGCCGGCAGGTCGTCGACGGGCCGGCCCGTGGGGGTGCCCTCGCGGAAGCCGCTCGGCGTGAGCTTGTCGGCCACGCCGAAGCGCAGGTAGAAGGGGCGGGGCTCGTTCGTGGTGACCTTGACCAGGTCGGCGACCTCGGACTGGTTGAGCTGCCCGCTCAACGCCGCGAACAGGTCGATCCGGCCGGTGCCGCCCTGCCCGGAGCGCCCGTTGCCGTTGCCGTTGCCCGAACCGCCCAGCGTGTCCAGCAGCCCGCCCGTCATCCCCGGTACGGCCAGCGGCAGCACCACGGCCAGAGCCACACCCACCGCCGCCAGCCGCCGGCCGGCGGCGGCCAGCGGCGAGGCCTCCCAGACGTCGACGTCCCGCCCGTCGCCGGTGAAGCGCCGGCCGAACCGGCGGACCCGGTCGACGTTGTCGGTCACCAGCAGCCAGAGGAACCCGGCCGCGCCGACGACGAACGGCACCGCCGGGACGCTGTCCACGTAGACCGCGACGGGCACCGAGTAGATCGCCAGCATCGGCAGGCCGGCCAGCGCCGGCCGGCGCAGCCCGACGGTGAGCACGTCGACCACCACGGCCACCCCGCCGATCCCGAGCACCGTGACGAACAGCAGCGGGTCGGTGTCGGGGACCTTGACGCCGTACGAGCGCATGTCCTCCAGCGAGCCGTCGAGCAACTCGCCGAAGTGCGTGAAGGTCGACGGGGTGGGCACGATGCCCAGCAGTTCGGTGCCGCCGGGGAAGAGCCAGGTCAGGGCCAGCGTCAGGCCGGCCAGCATGCCCAGTGCCTGGCCCCAGAGCGGAACCCGCGCCAGCCGGGCGAGCGCGGCCACGGCGGCGACCACGGCCACCGCGATCGTCGCCTGGATCAGCCACGTCCAGCGTTCGAAGATGGCCGACAGCGGCGCGGCGGCGAGCAGCGTCGCCGCGGCGGCCACGAAGCCCAGGTTCCGGTGGGCGATCATGAGGGGACCCTTCCGTTCATCGCATGCCGCCGGCCACCGTCTCGGCCATGGCCGCCCGCAGTGCGAAGCCCTGCGAGCCGCGGGCCGCCTGCGGCCAGAGCGCGGGCAACTGCGTGCCGTGGTCGACGCCGATGACCCGCCAGCCGCTCTGCAACATGGCCAGCGCGGCGGCGCCGTGGGCGTGGTCGGCCTCGGCCCGGGCCTTGGCGGGCAGGTTGAGCCAGGTGGAGCTGTCGAGCAGGAAACCGACGCAGGTGGCGCCGTTGCCCCGCAGTCCGGCCAGCAGTTCGGCCTCGGCCGTGCTCACCGAGCCGAAGAGGCCGATGATCAGGCCGCCGTCCGCCCGTTGCCGGACCCGCTGCACCAGGGTGGTGAGCTCACCGAACTTGTCGAGCCGGACCTCGGCGAGGTGGTCGAGGAGCACCCCGTCGCCGGCCCCCTCGGACGCGTCCACGTCCGCGCCGGAACCCGTGACCAGGCGCAGCTTGTAGCCGGCCTGCCGCAGGTGCACCGCGATGCTGGCCGCGGCGGAGACCGCCCACTCGAAGGAGGCCGTGGGCCCGTCGCCGCGGTGGCCGTACGCGCGGGTGTCCAGCACGACGGTGGCCCGGCTCTCCCAGGGCTGCTCCTCCCGGCGCACCATCAGCTCGCCCGTGCGCGCGGTGGACTTCCAGTGCACCCGGCGCAGGTCGTCGCCCATCCGGTACTCCCGGGTGGCGGCGTCGTCCTCGCCGTGCACCGCCACCGAGCGGGCCCGGCTGTCGCCGCTGCCGGCGTACTCGCCGGGCAGGCGCACCGAGGGCAGCGGCGTGACCTGCGGGATGACGGTCAGATGATCGGTGCTCGGGAAGGCGCGGCTCAGCTCGCACAACCCGAACGGGTCGGTCATCCGGACCACCAGCGGGCCCACCTCGTAGCGGCCACGCACGTCGGCGCGCACCGTGTAGGCCACCGAGCTGGCCTGGTGGGCGCCGAGCCGCTCCAGCACCACCCGGGGCCGGCTGCCCAGCGCGTACGGCAGCCGGTCCTCCAGCAGCAGGGTGCCGGTGGGCAGGCGGGACATGTTCTGCAACCGCAGCACCACCCGGGAGCTGGCCCCGACGGGCACCCGGTGCGGGTCCAGCGACCGGTTGCAGGCCAGCTTGTAGCGGCTGCGCCCGACGTAGGCCGCGGCGAGCAGCGGCAGGACGGCCAGCAGCACGGCCACCCGGAGCAGGTCCTTCTCGCCGAGGATGCCGGCCGAGACCGCCGCCGCGACCGCGGCCGCCACGAACGAACGGCCGCGGGTGGTCAGGCCGCGCAGCCCGTCGCGCACGTCACCGCCTCCGCGGCTCGTACGTGGCTCGGCCGTTGCCCTCGCCCGTGGGGCGGGTGTCGTACGGGGAGCGCCCGCGATCGTGCGGCAGCGGCAGCCGGTGCACCAGCTCGGAGACGATCGCGTCGGTCGTACGCCGGGCGAGCTGGGCGTCGGCGGTGGGGATGATCCGGTGCGCGAGCACCGGCACGGCCAGCACCTGGAGGTCGTCGGGCAGGACGTAGTCGCGCCCCTCCAGGGCGGCCACCGCGCGGGCGGTGCGCAGGAGCTGGAGGGTCGCCCGCGGGGAGGCGCCCAGCCGCAGGTCGGCGGCCTCGCGGGTGGCGGTGACCAGGTCGATCGCGTACTGCTTGACGGCGTCGGCGACGTGCACCTGCCGGACGTGGCCGATCAGCTGCCGGACGGTGTTGGCGTCGGCGACCGGACGCAGCTCGTCCAGCGGGTCCGTCGCGCCGTGCCCGTCGAGCATCGCCAGCTCGGCGCTCGGGTCCGGGTAGCCCATCGCGATGCGGGCGGTGAACCGGTCGCGCTGCGCCTCGGGGAGGGGATAGGTGCCCTCCATCTCGATCGGGTTCTGGGTCGCGACGACCATGAACGGCGTCTGGAGGTGGTAGGTGACGCCGTCGACGGTGACCTGGCGCTCCTCCATGCACTCCAGCAGCGCCGACTGCGTCTTCGGCGAGGCGCGGTTGATCTCGTCGCCGACGACCAGGTTGGCGAAGACCGCACCGGGGCGGAACTCGAAGTCGTGCGTCTCCTGGTTGTAGACGCTGACCCCCGTGACGTCGCTGGGCAGCAGGTCGGGGGTGAACTGGATGCGGCGCACGGTGCAGTCGATCGACCGGGCCATGGCCTTGGCGAGCTTGGTCTTGCCGACCCCGGGCACGTCCTCGATGAGCAGGTGGCCCTCGGCGAGCAGGACGGCCAGGGCGAGCCGCACGGTGGCGGTCTTGCCCTCGATGACCTGTTCGATGTTCGACACGATGGCTTCGCTGGCGGCACGGAACTCGTCGTGCGGCAACGCGCCGCCCACCTCGTCCCAGGTCTGTTGTGTCACGGGCCTCCTCCTCGTCGCCGGACGGCAGCTCTGTATAGAGCACCTGGACCCGCCGTAGGGTTCGCGACGCCGAGCCTCGTCTGCCGCAGAAATCTCACTGGTATCTCAGGCTAACCATGTTTGTCGCCGTCGCCGACCCCCGCAGGTAGACGGTCGGTTACGCACCGAACATTCGCCGGGTCGGGGGAACGAACCGTTGCTCTCGGTGCCGACGATGATCACGAAGGGCTGCCGCAGCGCGTACGTCCGCGGTCGCCGTCCCGACCCGTGGCGGCGGGCGACGTGCGGGACCGGACGGCGGGGTACACTCCCGGGCATGGCCGGATTCTTCCTGCTTCTTACCGGGCCGTGCTGATGCGCTGACGCGCGACAGCACGGCGGCCCCTCCTGCGCGAGGGGCTTTTTTGTGCCCTCCGCCGGACGCCCCGGCGATCGGCACCGGCACCGGCGCCGGCCCTCGGGCGGCGCGGCGCCGGCGGCGGACAGACCCGAGCCAGACCGACATGACCGCGCCGAGCGAGGTCAGCACCCAGCCCGGCCGTGGCGTGGCCGGCGGCGACGAGCGAAGCGAGGAGACGCCATGAGTGAGGCAGCACCGGCCGACATTCCCCCGTTCCGGTACACCGCGGCCCTGGCCGAGGAGATCGAACAGCGCTGGCAGGACGCCTGGGCGCGGGAGGGGACGTTCCACGCCCCGAACCCGACCGGCCCGCTGGCCGACCCCGGTCACCCGCGCGCCGGGGCGGAGAAGCTGTACGTCCTGGACATGTTCCCGTACCCGTCGGGCGCGGGCCTGCACGTCGGCCACCCCCTGGGCTACATCGGCACCGACTGCTTCGCCCGCTACCAGCGGATGGCGGGGCGCAACGTGCTGCACGCCATGGGCTTCGACGCGTTCGGCCTGCCCGCCGAGCAGTACGCGGTGCAGACCGGCACCCACCCGCGGACCACGACCGTGGCCAACATCGAGCGCTACAAGGCGCAGCTGCGCCGGCTGGGCCTGGCCCACGACGAGCGCCGCTCGGTGGCCACCATCGACACCGACTTCTACCGGTGGACGCAGTGGATCTTCCTGCAGGTCTTCAACTCCTGGTACGACACCGGGGCGAAGCGGGCCCGCCCGATCGCCGAGCTGATCGCCGAGTTCGAGGGCGGCAACCGGCCCACCCCCGACGGGCGGCCGTGGGCGGAGCTGTCCGTCGCCGAGCGGCGGGGGATCGTCGACGACCACCGGCTGGCGTACGTCTCGCAGGCGCCGGTCAACTGGTGCCCGGGGCTGGGCACCGTGCTGGCCAACGAGGAGGTCACCGCCGACGGCCGCTCCGAGCGCGGCAACTTCCCGGTCTTCAAGCGCAACCTGAAGCAGTGGATGATGCGGATCACCGCGTACGGCGACCGGCTGCTGGACGACCTGGACACGCTGGACTGGCCCGAGCCGATCAAGCTGATGCAGCGCAACTGGATCGGCCGCTCCACGGGCGCGCACATCGACTTCCCGACCGCCGTCGCGCCGATCCGGGTGTTCACGACCCGTCCGGACACCGTCTTCGGCGCCACCTACATGGTGCTGGCCCCCGAGCACGAGCTGGTCGACGCCCTGGCGCCGGCGGTCTGGCCCGAGGGGACGAAGGACGCGTGGACCGGCGGGCACGCCAACCCGCGCGCGGCCGTGGAGGCGTACCGCAAGGCGGCGGCGGCCAAGACCGACGTCGAGCGGCAGGCCGACACGAAGGAGAAGACCGGCGTCTTCGTCGGCGCGTACGCGACCAACCCGGTCACCGGCGGGCAGGTCCCGGTCTTCGTCGCCGACTACGTGCTGGCCGGCTACGGCACCGGTGCGATCATGGCGGTGCCCGGCCAGGACGAGCGGGACTGGGCGTTCGCCGAGGTCTTCGACCTGCCGATCGTGCGTACGGTGCAGCCGGCGGAGGGCTTCGACGGCAAGGCGTACACCGGGGACGGCCCGGCGGTCAACAGCGCCGCGCCCGAGCGCGGCCTGGACCTGAACGGCCTGGGGGTGGCCGAGGCGAAGGCCCGGATCATCGAGTGGCTGGAGGCCAACGGGCACGGCACGGGCGCGGTGACCTACCGGCTGCGCGACTGGCTGTTCTCCCGGCAGCGTTACTGGGGCGAGCCCTTCCCCATCGTGTACGACGAGACCGGCGCGGCCATCGCCCTGCCGGAGGAGATGCTGCCGGTCGAGCTGCCCGAGGTGGACGACTTCTCGCCGCGCACGTTCGACCCGGAGGACGCCGGCAGCAACCCGGAGACCCCGCTGTCGCGCCGGCGCGACTGGGTCGAGGTGGAGCTGGACCTGGGCGACGGCCCGAAGCGCTACACCCGCGAGACCAACGTGATGCCGCAGTGGGCCGGCTCGTGCTGGTACGAGCTGCGCTACCTGGACCCGACGAACTCCGGGCGCTTCGTCGACGCGGAGAACGAGGCGTACTGGATGGGGCCGCGCGGCGAGGGCGACTGCGGGGGCACCGACCTGTACGTCGGCGGCGCCGAGCACGCCGTGCTGCACCTGCTGTACGCCCGCTTCTGGCACAAGGTGCTGTACGACCTGGGCCACGTCTCGTCGTTCGAGCCGTTCCGCAAGCTGTTCAACCAGGGCTACATCCAGGCGTACGCGTACACCGACGCCCGGGGCGCCTACGTGCCGGCCGAGGAGGTCACCGAGCGCGACGGCGGCTTCTACCTGGGCGACACCCAGGTCAACCGCGAGTACGGCAAGATGGGCAAGTCCCTGAAGAACGTGGTCACGCCGGACGAGATGTGCGCCGCGTACGGGGCGGACACGTTCCGGGTCTACGAGATGTCGATGGGTCCGCTGGAGGTGTCCCGGCCGTGGGAGACCCGGGCGGTCGTCGGGTCGTACCGGTTCCTGCAGCGGGTCTGGCGGGCGGTCGTCGACGAGCAGACCGGCGTGCTGCGGGTCACCGACGCGCCCGCCGACGAGGCGACCCGGCGGCTGCTGCACAAGGTGGTCGACGGGGTCCGCGGCGACATGGAGGCGATCCGGTTCAACACCGCGATCGCCAAGCTGATCGAGCTGACCAACGGGCTGACCCGGCTGGCGGAGACCCCGCGCGAGGTGGCCGAGCCGCTGGTGCTGATGCTGGCGCCGTTCGCCCCGCACGTCGCCGAGGAGCTGTGGCGCCGGCTGGGGCACGACACCTCCCTGACGTACGCGGACTTCCCGACCGCCGACCCCGCGCTGCTGGTGGCCGAGACGGTGACGTACCCGGTGCAGATCAACGGCAAGGTGCGGGGCCGCGTCGAGGTCCCCGCCGACGCGTCCGAGGAGACCGTCCGCGCGGCGGCCCTGGAGGCGGTCGCACCCTCGCTGGCCGGCAAGGAACCCCGCAAGGTCATCGTCATCAAGGGCCGCATGGTCTCCGTGGTGGCCTGACCCGCGCCGCGCCGCGCCGAAGGCGTCGATCATGCAGTTGTGGTGGGGGACAAGGTCCCCGGGCCGGGATGAGCCGGACACCACGACTGCATGATCGACGCGCCGGGTGGGGTGGGTCAGGGGTCGCGGCGGTGGGTCAGGGTTATTGCCGTCAGGGTGGCGGTCGCGGACCAGGCGGCCAGGGTGAGCCAGGAGCCGGTGACGGTGGCCGGGTACGGGTCCGGGTTGAGGGCGTCGGGATGCACCTCGATCAGTCGTAGCCAGGCGGTCAGGGGCAGGGCGTTGTACGCCTCGGCGATCCACCGGTGCTCGTCGCTGTCCACCGCCATCGGCACCAGCACGAGCACCGCCGTCGCGGCGGCCACCGCCCCGGCGGCGTGCCGGGTGAGCGCGCCCAGACCCAGCCCGACCAGCGCGCACACGGGCACGAGCACGGCGCTCGCCACGACCGCGCGCAGCACCCCCGGCTCGCCGATCGACCACCCGGCGTCCCGGTCGGCGAGGATCGCCTGGGACACCCAGAACGACGTCGCCGCGGTGACCGTGCCGAAGCCGAGCATGACCCCGGCCAGTACGGCGGCCTTCGCCGCGACCAGCGCGCGGCGGGCCGGGACGGCGGCGAGCGTGGCCCGGATCAGCCCGCTCTGGTGCTCGCCGACGATCGTCAGGGCGCCGATGGTGGCCGAGGCGAGGATCAGCACCAGGTAGCCGACCTCGGGGAAGGCGTCGCGCACCGGCCCGTACAGGTGGAACATCTCCCGGCGCCCCTGCGGGTACCTCGGCCAGTTCCGGTGGTCGGCGAGGCTGGCGTTGACGCTGACCCCGACCACGAACAGGAAGACCAGCGGCAGCGTCCAGCGGGTCGAGCGCAGCGACCACAGCTTGATCCACTCGGCGGCCAGCAGGTCGCGGAACCGGGCCGGCGCCCCGGTCACGGTCGGTCGGCGGGTCGACTGGGTCACGGCGGTCATCGGGTCCCCTCCCCGGCGAGATACTCGACGCTGTCGGCGGTGAGTGCCATGAAGGCCTCCTCCAGCGAGGCGGTACGGGCGGTCAGCTCGTGCAGCCCGACGCCGTGGGCGAGCGCGAGGTCGCCGATCCGCGCGGCGGTCAGGCCGGTCACGACGAGCGCCCCGGCGTCGTCCGGGCGGACGTGCGCGCCCTCGGCCGTGAGCACGGCGGACAGGGTCGCCGGGTCGGGCGTACGGACGGTCACGTCGGCCCGGGTGCTCCCGGCGGCGAACTCGGCGAGGCCCTGCTCGGCGATCAGCCGGCCCCGGCCGATCACCACGAGCCGGTCGACGCAGTTCTGCATCTCGCTCATCAGGTGGCTGGAGACGAAGACCGTGCGCCCCTCGGCCGCCAGCCGCCGGAACAGGTCCCGTACCCAGCGCACCCCTCCCGGGTCGAGACCGTTGAACGGCTCGTCGAAGAGCAGGACGGGCGGGTCCCCGAGCAGCGCGGCGGCGATCCCGAGCCGCTGCCGCATGCCGAGCGAGAAGCCGCCGATGCGCCGGCGGGCGACGGCGGACAGGCCCACCTCCCGCAGCACCTCGTCGACCCGGGCGCGCGCGATGCCGTTGCTGCGGGCCAGGGCCGACAGGTGGGCGACGGCGCTGCGCCCGCCGTGAACGTCCCCGGCGTCGAGCAACGCGCCGGCGTGGCGTAGCCCGCGCGGCCGGTCGGCGAAGCGGACCCCGTCCACCGTGACGGTGCCGCTGGTCGGCGCGGTGAGCCCGATGATCATCCGCAGCGTGGTGGACTTGCCGGCCCCGTTGGGGCCCAGGAACCCGGTCACGTGGCCGGGGCGCACGGTCAGGGTGAGGTCGTCGACGGCCGTCGTGCGGCCGTACCGTCTCGTCAGGGATTGAAGTTCGATCACCCCACCCACGCTGCCGGCCGGCGGGTCGCGGGGCGTCGCCCCGGCGGCCACACCCCGCGGCCGGTGACCGGCCCCGGGGCGTACGCCCGTGGGCCGATGCGCGGGCGGCGACGGGCTGTCTACCGTGTGCGCATGGACGCGACCACCCCGCCGCCGCGCCGCGCCCCGGCGCTGGCGCGGGCGGTGCTGCCCTGGCTCGGCGTCGCGGTGCTGCCGCTCGCCGTGCTCATGGCCCCCGTCGTGGCGTCGAGCCGGGCGGGCGTGGGGTTCGGCGACTGGTGGCTCGCCGAGCGCTACCTGGTTCCGCTGCTGGCCGTGGCCCCGCCCGCCGGGCTGCTGCGCCGCCGCCCGGTGCTGGCCCTGGCCCTGATGGTCGTCGCGGCGTGCGTGGTCACCGTCGCCGTCAACGTTCCGGAGGACGGCTACCTGACCGACATCTGGTACGCGCAGTTCCTGGCGATCGACCTGGTGGTGGGGCTGATCGCGGCGAGGAGATCCCGCCGCGTCTCGGTGCCGGTGGCCGTTGCGGTGCTCGTCGTGCAGGTCACCGCGGGCTTCGCGAACCCCAGCAGCGACCCCATCAACCGGGCCACGCTCTCCGTGCTGGCGGTCGTCACCGCGTGGACCGTCGGCAACTCGGTCCGGGCCCGGCGCGGCTACGCCGCGGCCGTCCGGGCGCACACCGCCGCCGAGGCGGTCACCGCCGAGCGGCTGCGCATCGCCCGCGAGCTGCACGACATGGTCGCGCACAGCATCGGGGTGATCGCCATCCAGGCCGGTATGGGCGCCCGGGTCATCGACACCCAGCCGGCCCAGGCCCGCGCCGCGCTGGCCACCATCGAGGCGACCAGCCGCGACACCCTGGCCGGCCTGCGGCGTACGCTCGGCGCGCTGCGCCGCCCGCAGTCGGAGTCGGCGTCGCTGGACCCGACGCCGGGGCTGGACGATCTCGACCGACTGGTCGTCGCCGCCGCCGACGCCGGGGTGCGGGTGGACCTGCGGCGCGTCGGCGAACGGCGGCCCGTTCCGGCCGAGGTCGACCTCGCCGCCTTCCGGATCGTGCAGGAGGCGCTCACCAACGTGGTACGACACGCGGGCACCGACCGGTGCCGGGTCACCGCCGAGCACAGCCTCGACGAGGTGGTCGTGGAGATCGTCGACGAGGGTCGGGGCGCCCGGGTCGGCGGTGAGGGGCACGGAATCCTCGGCATGCGCGAACGGGTCGCTCTGCTGGAGGGCCGGTTCCACGCCGGGCCCCGTCCCGAGGGCGGCTTCCGGGTGGCGGCGTGGCTACCGGCACCCCCCGCAGCGCCGGCGCCACCGGCAGCACACGTGGCGACGGAGTCGGTCGGAGCGCGGGCCGGGACGGCGGACCGGTGAGCGTCCGGGTGCTGCTCGTCGACGACCAGCCACTGGTCCGCGCCGGCCTGCGGGTGCTCATCGCCGACGCCCCCGACATCGACGTCGTCGGCGAGGCGGGTACGGGGACCGAGGCGGTGCGGCTGGCCCGCGAGGTCGTGCCGGACGTGGTGCTGATGGACCTGCGGATGCCCGGCATGGACGGCATCCAGGCCACCCGCGCGATCACCGCGCACGGCGGCGCCACCCGCGTCCTCGTGCTCACCACCTTCGACGACGACGAGCACGTGCACGCCGCGCTGCGCGCCGGCGCGAGCGGGTTCCTGGTCAAGGACATGGCGCTGGACGACATCCTCGGCGCGGTCCGGGTGGTCGCCGCCGGGGACGCGCTGATCGCCCCCGGGGTCACCCGCCGGCTCATCGCCGAGTTCGCCCGCCGGCCGACCCCCGCCGCCCCGACCAGGGCCCTCGACGGCGTCACCGAGCGGGAGCGCGAGGTGCTGACGCTCGTCGGCCGGGGCCTGTCCAACGGCGAGATCGCCGCCGAGCTGGTGATCAGCGCGGCCACCGCCAAGGCGCACGTGGCCCGGCTGTTCAGCAAGCTGGGCGCCCGCGACCGGGTGCACCTCGTCATCGCCGCCTACGAGGCCGGGCTGGTTTCCCCGACGGGATGAGGCGCGCGACCGGGCGCACTCGGGGCGTTCAGCGCAGCGTGGTCGCCGTGCGGCGCGGAGCCGGTCAGCGCAGCGCGGCCGCCACCACCGGGCGGTGCCCGGCCAGCCAGTCGTGCCAGCGGCGCACCGTGTCGGCGATCCCCGCGTCGCGGAGCCGGCACATGGCCGCATCGCCCCGCTCCGCGCCGGCCGCGATCCCGCGCCAGGTCGCGTCGATCTGGGCGAGCATCACGTCGACCAGTTCGGCGCGGGGCAGCGCGAGCGGCCCGGTGCCGGCCGCCTCGTAGGCGTCGCAGAGCAGTCGGGCGCGCCGGCCCAGCTCCACCGGGTCGGCTCCCGGCCCCGCCGCCGCCCAGTGCCAGGCGGCGAAGGCGACGTCCTCGACCCGCCGGCCGGGCGCGGCCAGGTCCCAGTCGATCAGCGCCACGGGCAGCGGGCCGGCCGGAGAGTGCCGGTACACCGTGTTCTTCGGGGACAGGTCGCGGTGGCAGACCGTCTCGGCGTCGCCGGCCAGCGGGCTGCCCGCGCAGGCGTCGTGCAGCCGCCGGAGCAGCTCGGCCAGCCGGGTCAGCGCCGGGTCGGCGAAGTACGCCGGATCCTCCCTGTCCCGCCACGGCACCCGGCCGTCGACGTGACTGAGCACCTGCCGACCCCGCTCGTCCGTGCCGAGGTGGCGGGGCGCGACGTCCGCGCCCACCCGCTCCAGGTGCCGCAGCAGCGCGGCGACGAACTCGGCGTTCTCCGGCGGCGTACGCCGGACGGTGTCGCCGACCCGGACCACCTCGGCGATGAAGCCGCCCCGCAGCCGCTCCTCGGTGACGATCGGGTCGACGCGACCGGTGGCGATCGGGTCGACGCGACCGGTGGCGATCGGGTCGACGCGACCGTCGTCGGTCGGCTGCCGCACCTCGGGTTCCGGCCCCGTGGCCCCGCCCGCTCCGGGCGACCCGCCGCGCATCACGGCCTCAGCTCGGCCCGAGCCGGCGCTGCCGCTCGGCGCGCCACCAGCGGTGGATCAGCACGACGCTGGCGATCAGGCCGAGCGCGGCCGGCGCGACGCCCAACCAGTTGACGTCGCCCGGGGAGGTGACCGTCGCACCCACCGCCGCGTAGCCGAACGCGGTGGGCGCGGAGGCGATCACGCTGCCGGCGAGGAACGGCAGCACCCGGGCGCCGGTGGTGCCGTAGCCGTAGCTGACCAGCCCGAAGCCGGCGATCGGCAGCAGCCGTACGGTGACCACGCCGAGGACGCTCTGGCGGGCGAACCAACCGTCCAACCGGGCCAGCCGGCCGCGTACCCGCTCGGCGACGAAGTCCCGCCCGAGTAGGCGGCCGACCGTGAAGCCCAGCGCCGCCGCGAGCAGGGCGGCGCCCAGCGCGTACGCGGCGCCTTCCAGCGCACCGAAGATCGCGCCCGAGGCGAGCGTGATGAAGGTCCGGGGGACCAGCGCGACCAGCAGCAGCGCCCCGCCGAGGACCGCCGCCACGGGGGCGAGGCCGCCCAGCCGGTCGGCCAGCCCGGGCAGTTCCCGCGCCTCGGGCAGGTCGACGACGAGCAGCACCGCCCCGAAGGTGGCGAGCAGGAGCAGCAGCAGGGCGAACCGGACGGCCGACGGCTGCCGCAGCAGCCGCCGGACGGCCAGGATCATGCCCGGGCGGCGGCGGCCACCGCGGTGCGGCGCTCGGCGCGCAGCCGGTCCGACCAGGTGTCGTCGAGCGGCGGGAGCTGGTGCGCGCCGGTGGCCCAGCGCAGCAGCAGGTCCGCCAGGGCGGGATTGCGGGCGAGGGCCGGGCCGTGCGAATACGTGCCGAGCAGCTTGCCCCGCCACGCTCCCTCGGTGGCGCCGTCGTTGCCGACCCCGGCGGTGACCCGGGCCAGCGGGGAGACCCCCGGGCCGAGGTGGGTGCGCCCGCCGTGGTTCTCGAAACCGGTCAGCGCCGGCACGCCCAGCCGAGGGTCGATCTCGCCGGCCAGCTCGCCGACGGCGCGGGTCGGCCCCCGGTCGGAGGAGAGGTCGAGCAGCTCCAGCCCGGCGCAGAGGGTGCCCTTGGCGAAGAAGGAGGTGCCGAGGAGTTGGTAGCCGGCGCAGACCCCGAACACGACCGAGCCCTGGGCGACCGCCCGGTGCAGGCCGCCGTCGGCGAGCAGCCGCTGCGCGCCGAGCGCCTGCGGGCCGTCCTCGCCGCCGCCGATGAGGTAGATGTCGGCGGTGGAGGGGAGACGCTGGTCGGAACGCACCTCCAGCACCTCGACCGGGAAGCCGCGCTGCCGCGCCCGGCGGGCGAGGATCAGTGCGTTGCCCCGGTCGCCGTAGGTGGAGAGCAGGTCGGGGTAGATCCAGACGATGCGCAGGCTCTCAGTTGACACGGTCCAACTCCGCTCGGATGTCCTGGAACGCGGTGTAGTTCGCGATGACCTCCAGGCGCCCCGGGGGCACCGACCGGACGGCGTCGTCGAACGTCCGCACATGCTGGAAGGGCACGTCGTTGACCTCGAGCCGGACCGCGAGGTCGTACGCGCGGTCGCCGGTGATCAGCACCTGCCGGCCCCGTAGCGGGGCGAAGTCGACGTCGAAGAGCCAGGAGGTGTCCAGCCCGTCGGGGTCCCGGGCGTTGATGGAGAGCAGCGTCGGGGCGACGTCGGCCATGTCGAAGGCCTCCAGCCAGCTGGCCGGGTTCTTCGCCAGCAGCAGCCGGATGTTGCGCCCGTCCCGGTCGACCTGGGCGTAGCGGCCCGCGACGGAGGTGACGCTGCCGAGCTGGAGCACCGCGTCCACGGGCCGGACGCCGAACTCGGCGGCGACGGCCAGGGCGGTCGCGGCGTTGCCGACGTTGACCTTGCCCGGGAGCTGGAGCTTGACCTTGTGCCAGGCGCCGGTCGGGTCGAGCACGCCGTCGTCCTCCACCGTCCACTGCGGCTCGGGCCGGCGCAGCGGGCAGCCGCTGCACCACCACTGTTCGCCGGAGCGCTGGATGGTGGAGCCGCACTCGGGGCAGACCCAGGAGTCGTCGTGCCAGCGTTGCCCGGCGCTGAACCAGGTGACCTGCGGCGGGGCGATGCGGTGGTCGTGGTTGGGCGGCGGGGTCGCGGCCCAGACCACCATCGGGTCGTCGGCGTTGGCGACGACGCGGACGTTGGTGTGCCGGACCAGCGCGGCGCGCCAGAGCTGCGCCATCATGGCGACCTCCTTGGCCCGGTCGAGCTGGTCGCGGGAGAGGTTGAGCAGCGCCACCACGTGCGGCTCGGTGGCGTCCAGCACCTGGGCGAGGTAGTGCTCGTCCACCTCCAGCACCGCGTAGGGCGTGCTGCCGGCCTTGGCGAGCGCCGAGGTGTGCCCCGTCGGCATGTTGGCGCCGAACGAGTTGGTGGCGACGCGGCCGAGCACCCCGACCGCCGCTGCGGTGAGCCGGGTGGTGGTGGTCTTGCCGTTGGTGCCGGAGATCAGGGCGATCGCGCGCCCGGCCGACAGGTGGGCCAGCAGGTCCGGGTCGATCTTCAGGCCGATCCAGCCGCCGATCACCGAGCCGTCACCGCGCCCCGCGGCCCGCGACAGCGCCGCGGCGGTCCGCGACACCGAGCTTGCCACCTTTGCCCGCAGGGGCATCTTCGCGTCCGTCACCCGAGCGAGGTTACCGGACCGGCGACCCCGCCAGATCGCCGCCGACGGCGAACCGTTCGGCCGGGGTGCTCCGGCGGGGTGGTCGGGACCCGCTCAGCCGGACGGAGTCGATCTATGTCGGAAAGCGGACCGGCCCGGCGGGCCCCGCGGCCCTCCACTCCGCTCCACCCCGGTTGACGTGCGGTTTTGCGCGCCGAAAGGCCGCGCCACGCGGGCGATTCTGGTTGCGGGTGGAGGGAAGTGGAGTAGAGTGGGGCGCAGTGGTGAGGCCGGGAGGGCCCACCGGCCCGGGGGGTCAGCGGCGCCGCGAACGCCGCTCAAGGGCGAGGGGGTTGGGCCGATGTTCCTCGGCACCCACACCCCGCGCCTGGACGACAAAGGCCGGTTGATCCTCCCGGCGAAGTTCCGGGACGAGCTGGCGGGGGGTGTCGTGATAACCAAAGGGCAGGATCGCTGCCTCTACGCCTTCCCGATGCCCGAGTTCCAGCGGATCGCGGAGCAGTTGCGCGCGCAACCGATGACGAACAAGGCGGCCCGAGCCTACAGCCGGGTCTTCTTCGCCAGCGCGCACGACGAGGTGCCCGACAAGCAGGGCCGGGTGACGATCCCGGCCCACCTGCGGGACTACGCCGCCCTCGACCGGGATCTGGTCGTGATCGGCGCGAGCACCCGGGTGGAGATCTGGGACAAGGCTGCCTGGGAGACCTACCTCGCGGAGAGCGAAGACGACTTCGCCGACATCGAGGAGGGGGTGCTGCCCGGCGGTCTGTAGGGCGTGACGGCGCCCGACGTACTGCGAGATCTCCACCCGCTTTCGAGTTCCTGGCACCCCTTCCCCGGTGCCAGGCGCACGATCCGATCGGAGGGCCGCGGCCTCCGACGGCGGGAGCGGATGGGGATCTGGCGGTACGACGGCACGGCGTCGTCCGACGACAGACGCGTGAAGGACGAAGGTTTCACACCAGTGGGGGTCGACATGGGGGAGCTACGCGGCACGCACGTGCCGGTGCTGCTCGAGCGGTGTCTCGAGTTGCTGGCCCCCGCGCTGGGCCGGGGCGGGCGGACGGTCCACGTCGACGCGACGCTGGGCCTGGCCGGGCACGCCGAGGCGGTGCTAGAGGCGCATCCGGAGACGGTGCTGATCGGGCTGGACCGGGACACCGAGGCGCTCGCTCACGCACGCGTCCGGCTGGCCCGCTTCGCCGACCGCGTCCACCTGGAGCACGCCGTCTACGACGAGCTGCCGGAGGTGCTCGGTCGGCTGGGCTACCCGGCGATCGACGGCATCCTGTTCGACCTCGGCGTCTCCTCCCTGCAACTCGACGCACCCGACCGCGGGTTCGCCTACGCGCAGGACGCCCCGCTGGACATGCGGATGGACCAGACCCGGGGGGTGACCGCCGAGGAGGTGGTCAACACGTACGCCCATCCGGACCTGGCCCGCGTGCTGCGGGTCTACGGCGAGGAGAAGTTCGCGGGCCGGATCGCCTCGGCGATCATCCGCGAGCGGGAGCGGGCCCGGATCACCTCGTCGGCGCGGCTGGCCGAACTGGTCAGGGAGTCCATTCCGGCACCCGCCCGACGAACCGGGGGACACCCGGCCAAGAGAACGTTTCAGGCTTTACGGATCGAGGTAAACAAGGAACTGGCAGCGCTGGAGACGGCGCTGCCGGCCGCGCTCGACAAGCTCAACGTGGGCGGCCGCATGGTGGTCCTGTCCTACCACTCGCTGGAGGACCGGCTCACCAAGGCGGCGCTCAGCGACCGGGTCCGCAGCAAGGGCCCGGTCGACCTCCCGGTCGAACTGCCCGGGTCCGGTCCGACGTTCCGGCTGCTCAGCCGGGGTGCCGAACTCCCCGGGGAGGCGGAGGTCGCCGCGAACCTGCGGGCCGCGTCAGTGCGGCTGCGGGCCGCGGAGCGACTCGACCCGGACGCGGCACAGCAGGGCGGCACCGACCGCGAACGGTACCGCCGGCGGGTCAAGGCGATGCACCAACCAGGGGCGGGGTCCCCCGGATCCGACACGGATCCGACGGACCCCGGGGGACGGGACAGGGACGGACGAAGAGGGGGAGGGACATGACTATTGACAAGCGCGACCGTCGGGACATCGCCGGCGGCGGGCAGCGCGCACCGCGGTCGGGGGGCCGGACCGCGGCGGAGCGGGCCACGCGCATCGGTACCGGCACGCCGCGGGCGGACCGCGCGGACCGGCAGGGGGAGACTCGCGCCCGGGGGGCGCGCGAGTTCCCGACCCAGGGCAGCGCCGCGCTGCGTCCGGCCGAGCGGGACAGCGCCGTCACGGCCCGTCCGCCCCGGCTGCGGGTGGCGCCGCCGCCGCCGGTGAAGGTGCCGCGGGCACCCTTCGCCGCGCTGGTGCTGGTGCTGGTGGTCGGCGGGGTGCTCGGCATCCTGCTGGTCAACACGAAGATCAACGAGAACGCCTTCCGGCTGGAGAAGCTCCAGGAGCAGCAGGCCAAGCTCGACGTGGAGCAGCAGCAGCTCAACAAGGAGATCGCCGACGCGGAGGCCCCGGGCAACCTGGAGGCCCGGGCCCGCAAGCTCGGTCTGGTGGAGGCGGGCGAGCCGGCCTACATCCGGCTGCCCGACGGCAAGGTCATCGGCGTGCCGCAGCCCGCCGGGGGCAAGCCCTCGATCACCAGCCAGCAGGGCGCGGGAGGCTGACGACCGTGCCGCCGAGATCGGAGGAACCGCGCCGGGACGCCACAGGCTCCCGGCGCGGTTCGTCGCGTAACGCCGGGGGCCGGGGCGGCGAGCCGCGCTCCGGCGAGCCGGGGGTCGGTGGCATCTCCGACGCCCGGGCGTACACCCCTCGCGGGCGCACCGTGCGCGAGCAGCGCGCCGGCGGTCGCGCCGAGCGGGACGCCGACGCCGGCCCCGCCGAGCAGCGCCGGACGCCACGCAGCACGCGCTCCGGCGACCCGTTCCGCCCCGCCCTCCAGGTCCTCGACGGCGGGCGCGCCGGCGCCGGCCGGGCCGGCCGGCGGGAGGCGGCGGGCCGCTCCGGCGTCGTCCGCACCGTCACGCCCCGCACCCCGCGCCACGACGACGAGCCGGCGGCGCCGCGCCGCCGCGCCGCCCCGCGCCCCGCCCGCCGGCCGGACCGGCCGGCCGCCCGGCGGCCGTCGCGCAAGCCGCCGAAGCCGCCCCGGCTGGCCGATCCCCGTCGCCGGCTGCGGCTGGGCACCGTGCTCACGCTGACGCTCTTCGCCGTCATCGGCATCCGGCTGGTGGTCCTCCAGGCCGTGGAGACTCCGGCGTACGCCGGCGGTGGTCTCGCCGACCGGCTGCGCACCGTCACGCTGCCGGCGGCGCGCGGCGCCATCTACGACCGGTCCGGCGCCCCGCTGGCGCACAGCGTCGAGGCGCGCTACGTCTACGCCGACCCCACCCAGATCAAGGACCAGCAGGCCACCGCCAGGGCACTGTCGCCGCTGCTCGGCATGCCGGCCTCGGAGCTGGCCGAGAAGATGAAGCCCCGCAAGCGGGTCAACGGCGTCGACTCGCAGTTCGAATACCTGGCCCGCGGGGTGGACATCGACCAGGCCCGGAAGATCACGGCCCTGGAACTGCCCGGCATCTACACCCACCGCGACGAGCGGCGCGAGGTGCCCGGCGGCGACCTCGCGGCCAACCTGCTCGGCTTCACCAGCCAGGACATGGTCGGGCTGGAAGGGCTGGAGGCCCGCTACGACGACGTGCTGCGCGGCAAGGACGGCAAGCGGGTCTACGAGGTCGGCCTCGGCGACCTGGCCGCCCCGATCCCCGGCGGCTACAGCGAGACCACGAAGGCCAAGCCGGGCAGCTCGCTCCAGCTCACCATCGACCGCGACCTGCAGTTCATGGTGCAGCGGATGCTGAGCCGGCACATGGCGCAGAGCAAGGGCAGCACCGGCGCCGCCGTGGTGATCGAGATCCCCTCCGGCGAGGTGCTGGCCCAGGCCAGCCACCCCACCTACAACGCGGCGAAGCCCGTACCGAGCGACCCGACCGACCGGGAGGACGCGGCCACCAGCTTCGTGGTCGACCCCGGCTCGGTGCACAAGGCGATCACCTTCGGCGCCGCGCTCCAGGAGCGCGTGATCACTCCCGACACGACGCTGCCGATCGCCAACGGCATCAAGATGGGCGACGTCTGGTTCACCGACACGCACAAGGCGCACGGAAAGCGGATGAGCCTGCCCGGCATGATGGCGTACTCGTCCAACGTCGGCACCATCCAGATCGCCGACAAGCTCGGCCCGGAGCGCCTGATCGACTACCAGAAGCGCTTCGGCCTCGGGGAGCCGACGCGGGTGGGCATGCCCGGGGAGGCCAGCGGGCGGCTGCTGCCGCTCGACGAGTGGAGCGGGTCGTCGTACGGGTCGGTGCCGATCGGGCACAGCGTGGACGCCACGCCGCTGCAGATGGCCGCCGTCTACGCGACGATCGCCAACAACGGCACGTACGTGCAGCCGCGCCTGGTCAAGGAGGTGATCGGGCCGGACGGGAAGCGTACGCCGACCGACCCTC
This sequence comes from Micromonospora sp. CNZ303, assembly GCF_004345505.1. Taxonomy (NCBI): domain Bacteria; kingdom Bacillati; phylum Actinomycetota; class Actinomycetes; order Micromonosporales; family Micromonosporaceae; genus Micromonospora; species Micromonospora sp. CNZ303. The sequence continues at coordinate 157,434 of NZ_SLVT01000009.1, forward strand.
CGGTCACCCGGTCGGTGCTCAGCCCGGAGAACGCCGCTGCGCTGCGGACCATCCTGGAGGCGGTCACCACGGTCGAGGACGGCACCGGCAGGGCCGCGGCGATCCCCGAGTGGCGGGTCGCCGGCAAGACCGGCACCGGCTGGCGGCTGGTCGACGGGCGCAAGCAGCTCGGCGAGGTGGCCTCGTTCATCGGGATGGCCCCGGCCGAGAAGCCGCGCTACGTGATCGCGGTCTTCGCGCACACCCCCTCCGGCGGGGGCGGGGACATCGCGGCCCCCGCGTTCCGGGACATGATGCAGTTCACGCTGCGTCACTACGGGGTGCCGCCGAGTGGGGAGAAGGCCCCGAAGTTCACGGTCTATCCGCGTTGAGCGGCCACGCCGCGACATCATCGGTGAGTGCGGACGAACCACCGGGGCGGCAATGCGGCCGGAACCGGACGACCGGGTAGGGTCTGACGCCGTGCCCGGCAATCCTCGTCCCCGTACCGTGATCGGTGTCCGGCTCGGCGACCTCGCCGCCCGGCTCGCCGTCGAGCCCCCGGAGGGTGCCGCCGAGCTGGTGGTGACCGGGGTGACCCACGCCAGCCAGGAGGTCCGCCCCGGCGACCTGTACGCGGCCCTGCCGGGCGCCCGCCGGCACGGCGCGGAGTTCGCCGCCGGCGCGGTGGCCGCCGGCGCGGTGGCCGTGCTGACCGACCCGGCGGGCGCCGACGCGGCGGCCGAGGCGGGCCTGCCGGCGCTGGTGGTGTCCGACCCGCGCGCCGCGCTGGGCGCCCTCGCCGCCGCCGTCTACGGCGACCCGACCGAGGGACTGACGGTGATCGGGGTGACCGGGACGGCCGGCAAGACCTCGACGGCTTATTTGGTCGAGTCCGGCCTGCGCGCCGCCGGCCACACCACCGGCCTGATCGGCACCGTCGAGACCCGCCTCGGCGACCTGGCGATCGACAGCGTGCGCACCACGCCCGAGGCCACCGACCTGCACGCCATGCTGGCCGCCGCCCGCGAGCGCGGCGTCACCGCCGTGGTCATGGAGGTCTCCAGCCACGCCCTGGCGATGGGCCGGGTCGGCGGGGTCCGGTTCACCGTCGGCGGCTACACCAACTTCGGCTCCGACCACCTGGACTTCCACGCCGACACGGCGGACTACTTCGCCGCGAAGGCGCAGCTGTTCGACGGGCGCTGCGCGGTCGAGGTGCTCAACCACGACGACCCGGCGCTGAAGTCGCTGTACCGCCCGGCGACGGTCACCTACTCGGCGGCGGGCGACCCGAGCGCCACCTGGTGGGCCGACGAGGTCGGCGGCGAGGGCTACGCGCAGCGGTTCACCGCGCACGGCCCCGACGGGCTGACCCTGGCGGCCGGCGTGGCGCTGCCGGGCCGGCACAACGTGGCCAACGCCCTGCTGGCCATCGCCCTGCTGGTCGCCGCCGGGGTGGACCCGGAGACCGCCGCCGCCGGGGTCGCCGCGTGCGGCGGGGTTCCCGGCCGGCTGGAGTTGGTGAACGCCCCCGGACCGGTCCGGGGCGTGGTCGACTACGCGCACAAGGCGGACGCGATCGTCGCCGCGCTGGCGGCGCTGCGGGAGCTCAGTGCGGGCCGGCTGATCTGCGTGATCGGTGCCGGTGGGGACCGGGACCGGGGCAAGCGGCCGGTGATGGGCGCCGCCGCGGCGGAGGGAGCCGACGTGGTGCTGGTGACCGACGACAACCCGCGCACCGAGGATCCGGGGGCGATCCGGGCCGAGGTGCTCGCCGGCGCCCGGCGCGCCGGCACGACGGCCCGCGTCGAGGAGGTGGCCGACCGCCGGACGGCGATCGACGCGGCGGTCCGGCTGGCCGAGCCGGGCGACGTGGTCGCGGTGCTCGGCAAGGGCCACGAGCGCGGGCAGGAGATCGGTGGCGAGGTGCACCCGTTCGACGACCGCACCGAGCTGGCCGGCGCGCTGCGCGCCCGCTTCGCCGACCCGGCGGGTCAGCGGTGATCCCGCTCAGCCTGGCCGAGGTCGCCTCGGCGGTCGACGGGCGGCTGGCCGGCGCCGACCCGCAGGCCCGGGTCACCGGCCCGGTCGAGTTCGACTCGCGCAAGGTGCGCCCGGGCGCGCTCTTCGTCGCCTTCCCGGGCGAGAAGGTGGACGGGCACGACTACGCCGCGGGCGCGGTGGCGGCCGGCGCGGTGGCCGTACTCGGCACCCGTGCGGTGCCCGGCGTGCCGATGGTGCTGGTCGACGACGCGCTGGCCGCCCTGGGCCGGCTGGCCCGTGCGGTGGTCGACCGGCTGCCCGGGCTCACCGTCGTCGGGTTGACCGGCTCGTCGGGCAAGACCACCACCAAGGACCTCATCGCGCAGCTCACCGCGCGGCTCGGCCCGACCGTCGCCCCGCCCGGGTCGTTCAACAACGAGCTGGGGCACCCGTACACGGCGTTGCAGGCCGGGCCCGAGACCCGCTACCTGGTGATGGAGAAGGGCGCCCGCGGGGTGGGGCACGTGCGCTACCTCTGCGACGTGGTGCCGCCCCGGATCTCCGTGGTGCTCAACGTCGGGGTGGCGCACATCGGCGAGTTCGGCTCGGTGGAGACGATCGCGCTGGCGAAGGGCGAACTGGTCGAGGCGCTGCCCGCCGACGGCCTGGCCGTGTTGAACGCCGACGACCCGCTGGTCGACGCGATGGCCTCGCGTACGGTCGCCCGGGTGGTCCGCTACGGCGAGGCGGCGCACGCCGACGTGCGGGCCGAGGACGTGACGCTGGACGACCGGGGGCGGCCCGCGTACACCCTCGTCACCCCGGAGGGGACCGCGCCGGTGCGGCTCGGGCTGACCGGCCGGCACCAGGTGTCCAACTCGCTCGCCGCCGCCGCGGTGGCCCGCGAACTGGGCATGCCGCTGGCCGAGCTGGCCATCGCGCTGGGCGCCATGGGGCTGGTCTCCACCCGTCGGATGGACGTCTTCGAACGCGCCGACGGGGTGACCGTGATCGACGACTCGTACAACGCCAACCCCGCCTCGATGGCGGTCGCGCTGCGCGCGCTGACCGGCATCGGGCGGGAGCGGCGCACCGTCGCGGTGCTGGGCTACATGGCCGAGCTGGGTCCCTTCGAACGCGACGGGCACGCCGAGGTCGGCCGGCTCGCGGCCGAACTGGGCGTCGACCGGCTGCTCGTGGTGGGCGAGCCGGCCGCGCCGATCCACGAAGGCGCGACATCGGTAGGTGACTGGGGAGGAGAGTCGGTGCTGCTCACCGATCAGGCGGCGGCCGTCGAGGTGCTGCGCAGCGAGTTACGACCGGGCGACGTCGTCCTGGTGAAGGGCTCCCGGTACCGCACCTGGGAGGTGGCCGACGCGCTGCGCGCGGACGCCGCCGGCAACGGATCCGATCCGACGGCGACGGGGGGCGGCGCCGCATGAGGGCGGTCATCGTCGCCATCGGGGTGGCCTTCCTGGTCTCGCTGCTCGCCACACCGATCGCGATCAAGGTGTTCGCCCGGCTGAAGGCCGGCCAGCCGATCCGATCGAACCTCGGGCTCGCCAGCAACGAGGGCAAGAAGGGCACGCCGACGATGGGCGGCGTGGTGTTCATCCTGGCCACGGTCATCGCGTACGTGGCCGGGCACCTGGCGCTGACGACCCTGCCGGACGCGCAGATCGCCCAGGTCGAGCCGACGATCACCGCGCTGGTGCTGCTGGGGCTGATGGTCTTCTCCGGCGCCGTCGGCTTCATCGACGACTTCCTCAAGGTGCGCAAGCGGCACAGCGGCGGGCTCAACAAGCGGGGCAAGCTGCTCGGGCAGATCCTGGTCGGCGCGGTCTTCGGCGTGGTGGCGCTCTACTTCCCGAGCACCATGACCGACGCCTCGGGCGCGGAGACCAACACCGAGACCGTGGGCAGCACGACGCTCAGCTTCATCCGGGACATTCCGGCGCTCGACCTCACCAAGATCGGCGCGGTGGTTCTCTTCATCTTCGTGGTGATGGCCGCGACCAACGGCGTCAACCTCACCGACGGCCTCGACGGCCTGGCCACCGGCGCCTCGGTGATGGTCCTCGCCGCGTACGCGCTGATCGCGTTCTGGCAGTACCGGCACTGGTGCGCCGACCCGAACTACACCCAGGACTACTGCTACGCCGTCCGGGACCCGCTGGAGATCGCGCTGATCGCCGGCGCGGCGGCCGGGGCCTGCGTGGGCTTCCTGTGGTGGAACACCTCGCCGGCGCGGATCTTCATGGGCGACACGGGCGCGCTGGGCCTCGGCGGCCTGATCGCCGGCATGGCGATGTCCACCCGGACGATCCTGCTGCTGCCGATCATCGGTGGCCTCTTCGTGATCATCACGATGTCCGTGGTGATCCAGATCATCTCGTTCCGCACCACCGGCAAGCGGGTGTTCCGGATGTCGCCGTTGCAGCACCACTTCGAGCTCGCCGGGTGGAGCGAGGTCAACATCGTGGTCCGGTTCTGGATCATCGCCGGGATCGGCGTGGCCATCGCGCTGGGCCTGTTCTACAGCGAGTTCCTCGCGAACATGACCTGAGCCGGCCGGCAGTTCCCGCCGCGGGGCCCGGGCGCGCGTCGCCCGGGCCCCGCGGCGTGTCCATCCGCCGTGACGGCGCGCGGCCCCCGGCGCAAGCCCGACACGCCGACCGGGCGGTTGCGCCGGTGGCGACCCGGCGGAACCGCCATGATGGTCGGGTGGGGGAGGGACGAGGCATCGAGGTCACGGCGGAGGGGACGGCCGGGCGGTCGGCGGGAGGCAGGCGTACGCGCGACGCGCCTGCCGCGACGCGGGGACCGGACGATCCCGGTCCCCAGGTGCCGCGCGGGCTGGACCCGGCGGGCGGGCTGGCCGCGCTGCGCGGGCTGCTGGACCGGCCGCTGGCCTCCTACCACCTGCTGCTGTCCAGCGCCGGCCTGCTGCTGCTGATCGGCCTCACCATGGTCTTCTCCGCGACCAGCGTCCGGGACTACGCGGAGAACGGCAACGCCTCGACGTCGCTGGTCAAGCAGGCGATCTTCGCGGTGATCGGCATCGTCGCGTTCTGGGCGTGCCAGCGGCTGCCGGCGACGACCTACCGGGCGCTGGGCCGGCCGCTGCTGTTCACCGCCATCGGCCTGCTGCTGGTGCTCAACCTGCTGCTCGTGTACGCCCGGCTGACCAAGCAGGACTCGGCCCAGATCGGCCCGATCGAGGCCCGGCTGCTCTGGCTCTTCGTCGGCGGCATCCAGGTGCAGCCCTCCGAGTTCGCGAAGTTCGCCCTGGTGCTCTGGGGCGCCCACGTGATCGCCCGCAAGGGCGCCGCGCTGGGCTGGTGGCGGGAGCTGGCCACCCCGCTCTTCCCGGTGGTGGGCCTGCTCTTCGTCCTCGTCGGCTACAACGACCTGGGCACGATGCTCTGCCTGCTCGCCCTGGTGGTGGGGCTGCTCTGGGCGGCCGGGGTGCGCAAGCGGGTCTTCGCCGCGCTCTCCGCGGTGGGCCTGCTCGGCATCGGCGTGCTGGTCGCGGTGGCCTCGCTCGGCGCCGGCTCCGGCGAGACGGGCGCGGAGAACTACCGGCTGGCCCGGCTGACATCCTTCATCGACCCGCCTCCACTGGACGCGTGCAAGGACGCGGGCTGCTACCAGATCGCCCAGGCCCGCTACGCGATCGAGAACGGCGGCTGGTTCGGCGTCGGCCTCGGCAAGAGCATCGCCAAGTGGCAGTGGCTGCCGGCGGCGGAGAACGACTTCATCTTCGCCGTGGTCGCCGAGGAGCTGGGCGTCGTCGGGTGTGTCGTGGTGGTGGCGCTCTTCGCCGTGCTGGCGTACACCGGGCTGCGGATCGCCCGCCGGGTCGACGACCCGTTCCGCCGGCTCGCCGCCGCGGCGGCGACCACCTGGCTGGTCGGCCAGGCGGTGATCAACATCGGCGGGGTGGTCGGCCTGCTGCCGCTGACCGGTGTGCCGCTGCCGTTCATCTCCGACGGCGGCAGCGCCCTGGTCGTCACCCTCGCCGCCATCGGGATGCTCGCCTCCTTCGCCCGCGCCGAACCCGACGCCGCCAGAGCACTGCATGCCCGTCCGCCGGCCCGATGGGTCCGACTACTCTGGGCCCCGTTGCCGCCGCTTCCCGGGCGGCGCCGCCGTCCGGCGGCGCCCCCGGCTGCCCGAGGGTCCGTGCCCCGGTCGCGGGAGCGGCGGCCGGACGATGTGGCCGCACCGCGCGGTGTCCGGCTGGCCCGGACCCGCCGCGGGTCGGCGGACGAGAGGAGACGTTGATGGGTCCGCTGCGTTCGGTGGTGCTCGCGGGAGGTGGCACCGGGGGGCACATCTACCCGTTGCTCGCCTTCGCCGACTGCCTGCGCCGACACGACCCCGGCGTCCGGATCACCTGTCTGGGGACACCGAAGGGCCTGGAGAACGAGCTGATCCCGCCGCAGGGCTACGACCTGCGGCAGATCCCGGCCTACCAGCTGCCCCGGTCGGTGAACATGAACCTGGTCAAGACCCCCGGCCGGATGTGGACCGCGGCCCGCGCCGCGGGCAAGGTCATCGACGAGGTGCGCGCCGACGTGGTGGTCGGCTTCGGCGGGTACGTCTCGGTGCCGGCCTACCTCGCCGCCTGGCGGCGCGAGCTGCCGATCGTGATCCACGAGGTCAACGTGCCGCCGGGGGTGGCGAACCGGCTGGGGATGAGGTTCACCCGCCACGTGGCGGTCGGCTTCCCGCACCAGCCCGCCCAGGCCGAGGCCCTGCGCGACGCGCGGGTCGTCGGCGTGCCGCTGCGCCGGGGCATCGCCGGGCTGGACCGGTTCGCCATGCGCAACGCCGCCAGGGCCCACTTCGGACTCCGCCCCGACCTGCCGGTGCTCTTCGTCGCCGGTGGCTCGCAGGGCGCCCGCTCGATCAACCTCGCCGTCGCCGGCGCGGCGAAGGAACTCGCCCGCAACGGGGTGCAGGTGCTGCACGTCATCGGCGCCCGCAACGAGCCGGTGCCGGTCCCCACCGACCTGCCGGTGCCGTACGTGACGCTGCCGTACCTGTCCGAGATGGAGGCCGGCTACGCCGCGGCGGACCTGATGCTCGGCCGGGGCGGGGCGATGACCTGCGCGGAGGTGGCCGCCATCGGGCTGCCCACCATCTACGTGCCGTACCCGCACAGCAACCAGGAGCAGAAGCGCAACGCGCTGCCCGTGGTGGAGGCCGGCGGCGGGCTGCTCGTCGACGACGCCGAGCTGACGCCGGACTGGGTCGAGCGGACGATCATCCCGCTGATCCGCGACCCGCACCGGCTGCACGCGATGGGCTCCGCCGCCGCCGCGTACGGCCGCCGCGACGGCGACGAGGCACTGCTCAACTTCGTCTTGGAGGCGGTGGCCCCGTGAGTGGGTGCACCGCGACGGGAAGGTACTCGGCATGAACACCGCACAGTTCACCCCGGCCGGCACGCTCACCGCCGAGGACCTGGGCACGATCCACCTGATCGGGGTGGGCGGGGTCGGCATGAGCGGGCTGGCCCGGCTCTTCCTGACCCGGGGCATCCGGGTCTCCGGCAGCGAGCTGCGGGAGTGGCCCTCCCTGGCCGGCATGCGCGCCCTCGGCGGCACGATCCACATGAGCCACGAGGCGTCCAACCTCGACGGCGTCGACACGGTCGTCTACTCCTCGGCGATCCCGCAGGACCACCTGGAGATGGTGGAGGCGCGCCGGCGCGGTCTGCGCGTGCTGCACCGCTCCGAGGCGCTGGCCGCCGCGATGACGGGCCGCCGGACGGTGGCGGTCGCGGGCACCCACGGCAAGACCACGACCACCTCGATGGTCACCATGGTGCTCCAGCAGGCCGGGCAGGACCCGTCCTTCGTGATCGGCGGGGAGATCTCCGAGGTCGGCTCGGGCGCCCACCACGGCACGGGCGAGCACTTCGTGGTCGAGGCGGACGAGAGCGACCGCTCCTTCCTCATCTACCGCCCGTACGTGTCGATCATCACCAACGTCGAGGCCGACCACCTGAACACCTACGGCGACCTCGCCACGCTGGAGGCGGCCTTCGCCGAGTTCGCCCGGCTCACCGACCCGGAGGGCTTCATCATCACCTGCGCCGACGACCCGGGCGGGCGGCGGCTGGCCGAGACGCTGCGCGCGGAGGGCCGCCGGGTGCACACCTACGGCGAGGCGGCCGACGCCGACCTGCGGCTGACCGACATCGTCTCGTCGGCCCGGGGCGTGCGCTACCTGGCGGGCATCGACGGGCGGTCGCTCGGCGAGTTCCGGCTGCCGGTGCCCGGACGGCACATGGGGCTCAACAGCGCCTCGGCCGTGCTGACCGCGTACCTGCTGGGGCTGCCGCTGGAGGCGGCGGAGGGCGCGCTCGCGGCGTTCCCCGGCGTGCGGCGGCGCTTCGAACGCAAGGGCGTCGCGGACGACGTGCTGGTCTACGACGAGTACGCCTACCACCCGACCTCGATGACGCTGGCGTTGCAGACGCTGCGCGAGGTGGCCGGGGACGGCCGGCTGATCGTGGTCTTCCAGCCCTACCGGCTCTACCGCACCCGCGAGCTCCAGGCGGAGATCGCCGAGTCGCTGGCCATCGCCGACGAGCTGGTGCTGCTGGAGGTCTTCGGCCCGGGCGAGCTGCGCGAGCCGGGGGAGGGATCGGCGGCGCTGATCGAGGCGGTGTCGCTGCCGGCGGAGCGGAAGGTCTTCGTGGACTCGTGGGAGGCCGCGCCGGTGGAGGTGGCCCGGCGGGCCCGCCCCGGCGACGTCGTGGTGACCATGGGTGCCCCGCCGATCTCGCTGATGGGGGACCAGCTGCTGGCCGCGCTCTCGGCGCGTACCACCGATCCGGCGGCGCCGGCGGGCACGACGCCCGGCGGCGACGCCGGCGGCACGACCACCATCGGCGGCACCGTCCCCGGCGTCGGCGGTGCCGGCGGCGCGGTCGCGGACGGCGCGGCGCCCGCGGCCGGATGAGTCCCGGTCCGGCGCGGGGGCGCACCACCGGCGCCGACGGCGGCGGCCGGCGCGGGCCGCAGCGGCGGTGGCAGCTGGTCCGGGCCGGCAGCGACGCGGTCCCTGCCTCGACCCGCCGGTTCATGGCCCGGGCCCGGCAGCGTCGGATGCGCGCGGCGCTGCCGTGGGCGGTCGCCGCGGGTGTGCTCGCGGTGGCCGGGCTGGTCGCCTGGACCCTGCTCGGCACCGGCCTGTTCGGGGTGCGCGAGGTCCGCGTCGAGGGCGCCGCGCTGGTCACGACGGTGCAGGTCCGCGACGCGGCGGCAGTGCCCGACGACGCCCCGCTGGCCCGGGTGGACCTGGCCGCCACCGCGCGGCGGGTCGGCGAGCTGCCGGCGGTCCAGCGGGCGGTGGTGACCCGGGACTGGCCGGACACGCTGGTCGTCCGGGTGACGGAGCGCACCGGCGTGGCGGCGGTGCCGCGCGGGGAGCAGTTCGTGGTGATCGACGGCGCGGGCGTGGTCTTCCGGAGCGTGCCGCGGCCGCCGGACGGCCTGCCGGTGGTCCGGCTCGCCGACCCGGGCCCGGACGACGGGTCGACCCGGGCGGCGCTGGAGGTGCTCGGCGCGCTCACCCCGCAGCTGCGCGCCGAGCTGGTGGACGTGACCGTCCAGGGGCTGGCCCGGATCACGCTGCGGCTGCGCGGCGACCGGGTGGTGGTCTGGGGGGACGCGACCCGGGGCGCGGACAAGGCCCGGGTGGCCGGCGCCCTGCTCGACCGGAAGGCCGACACCATCGACGTCAGCGCGCCCGACGTGGTCACCCTGCGGTGACCGGCCGCTCCACCGCGACGTGACCCGCCCCGCTCCGGCGGCGACACGCCGAGCGGGTCCTTGGCTCATCGCGTGAGGGCGCTTACGTTGCCCGGAAGGGGATCAGTGGTTGACATAACAGTAAGCCTCTAGTAGAGGGTGAGGGTTCAACCCTGATCCTCGCCGGTGACAGCTGTCGTCGGCCGCTGGTCTGGCCAGGCCCTACCCGGTCGGCCCATGCCAATCTCGAAGGGAAAGGACCGGAGATGACACCTCCGCACAACTACCTGGCGGTCATCAAGGTCGTCGGCATCGGTGGCGGCGGCGTCAACGCCGTCAACCGGATGATCGAGGTTGGGCTCAAGGGCGTCGAGTTCATCGCGATCAACACCGACGCGCAGGCGCTGCTCATGAGCGACGCCGACGTGAAGCTCGACGTCGGCCGTGAGCTGACCCGCGGGCTCGGCGCCGGCGCCAACCCCGACGTCGGCAAGAACGCCGCCGAAGACCACCGCGACGAGATCGAAGAGGTGCTCAAGGGCGCCGACATGGTCTTCGTGACCTGCGGCGAGGGCGGCGGCACCGGCACCGGCGGCGCGCCCGTGGTGGCGAACATCGCCCGCAAGCTCGGCGCGCTGACCATCGGCGTGGTCACCCGGCCGTTCTCGTTCGAGGGCAAGCGCCGCCAGGTGCAGGCGGAGTCCGGAATAGACGAGCTGCGCAACCAGTGCGACACGCTGATCGTCATCCCCAACGACCGGCTGTTGGCGCTCGGCGACCGCAACATCAGCATGATGGACGCGTTCCGCACCGCCGACCAGGTGCTGCTCTCCGGTGTCCAGGGCATCACCGACCTGATCACCACGCCGGGTCTGATCAACCTGGACTTCGCCGACGTGAAGAGCGTGATGAGCGGCGCGGGCAGCGCGCTCATGGGCATCGGCAGCGCGCGGGGCGAGAACCGTGCCGTCGAGGCGGCCGAGGCGGCCATCTCCAGCCCGCTGCTGGAGCAGAGCATGGACGGCGCGCGCGGCGTGCTGCTCTCCATCGCCGGCGGGTCGGACCTGGGCCTGTTCGAGATCAACGACGCGGCCCAGCTCGTCACCGACGCGGCCCACCCCGACGCCAACATCATCTTCGGCGCCGTCATCGACGACGCCCTCGGCGACGAGGTGCGGGTCACCGTCATCGCGGCGGGCTTCGACGGCGGCACGCCGGCGTACAAGGCGGCCGAGCCGCCCCGCAAGAGCAACCAGAACCAGCCGGCGCAGCCGAGCGCCCCGGTCGCGCCGCCGGCCACCATGCCGGCCCCGCAGCAGTCGCCCCGCCGGGTGCTCTTCGACGACGTCGACGTGCCCGACTTTCTCAAGAACGGTTCCTGAGTACCGCCGATGACCGACAGCCCAGCCACGGTGCGCCCGGACCGGCGCGCCGAGATCGCGGCCGGCCTGGGCCGCGTACGGTCCCGGATCGCGGAGGCCTGTGCCGTCGCGGGTCGGGACGACTCCGAGGTCACCATGATCGCGGTGACCAAGACCTACCCGGCCGGGGACGTGGTGGCCCTGGCCGGCCTCGGCGTCGTCGACATGGGGGAGAACCGCGACCAGGAGGCGTCCGCCAAGTCGGCCGAGGTGGCCGCGGCAGGGGTGACGCCCCGGTGGCACTTCATCGGGCAGTTGCAGCGCAACAAGGCCCGGTCGGTGGTCCGCTACGCCGACGTCGTGCACTCGGTCGACAGCGTTCGGCTGGCGCGGGCACTGGACGCGGCGTCGGCGGCGGCGCGGGACCGGCCGCTGGACGTGCTGGTCCAGGTCAGCATCGACGGCGACGCGGCCCGGGGCGGGGCGCTGCCCGGCTCGGCCGACCCGGCCGCCGGGCTCGACGCGGTGGCCGAGACGGTGGCGGGCGCGGAGGCGCTGCGGCTGGCCGGCCTGATGGCGGTGGCGCCGCTGGGCTGGGAGCCGGAGCGGGCGTTCGCCCGGCTGGCCGAGGTGGCCGCCGGCTTCCGGACGGTCCACCCGGGAGCCGCCGCGCTCTCCGCCGGGATGAGCGGCGACCTGGAAATCGCGATCCGGTACGGCGCGACACATGTCCGCGTCGGCAGCGCGTTGCTCGGAATGCGTCCCACGCTGCGGTAGCCTGACCGCGGGAAGCAAATTACATCTGTGTTGTTTGGGGGATCGGCATCCCGTTGTCGGGGGTCGTGGCACGCGACGCGAATCGCGTGCCAGGGGATTGCCGATCCGCTCCGGTGGGCAGAAGTGGTCCACTCGCGACAAGCGACACGGCACGGGGGCGCGTGCCGCACGGCGGACGGGAAGGGCGCGGGATGGGTGCACTGCGCAAGGCGGGGGTCTGGCTCGGTCTGGTCGAAGAGGACGACGAGCGGGCCTACGACGACGGTGGCTACGACAAGGGTGGCTACCGCGATTCGCGTTACCGGCAGAGCCGGTACTCGGAGGAGTTCGCCGATGACGACGAGGACGACTCCGAGGAGCCGCCGGCGCCCCGGTCCCGGCTGAGCGACCGTGGCCGGCTCTCCGAGCGCGCCGCCGGTCGGGTGGCCGACGCCGAGCGGGGCGACACCGACCGGGCGGAGCGGGCCGAGCGGTCCAGCGTCCGTTCCATCACCCGGCCGTCGGCCGGTGACACGTCGGGCGCGCTGACCTACCACACCCGCGACAACCTGGCCCTGGCGCCGCAGGCGCAGCCCCGGGAGCGCGCGGTGGTCGCCGAGGAGGAGCAGCGCTACCAGATCACCACGCTGCACCCCACCACGTACCGGGAGGCGCGCACCATCGGTGAGCACTTCCGCGACAACGTTCCGGTGATCATCAACCTCACCGAGATGGACGAGGCGGACGCGCGCCGACTTGTGGACTTCGCCGCCGGCCTGGCGTTCGGGCTGCGGGGTACGATCGAGCGCGTGACCAATCGGGTGTTCCTGCTCTCACCGGCCAATGTCCAGGTCACCGCGGAGGACAAGGCCAAGATCGCCGAGGGCGGCTTCTTCAGCCTGAGCTAGCCCCGCCCGACCCGAGGGACGTCGCCTGCCGTGTTGTCGATCGTGCTGCAAGTGCTGTATCTGGTGCTCTACTTCTTCCTGCTCGTCCTACTGGCCCGGTTCGTCCTGAGCGCCGTCCTCCAGTACGGCCGTCGCTGGCAGCCGGGGCGTGGGGCATCGGTGGGGCTGGAAATCGTGTGGAGCGTCACTGATCCCCCTCTCAACGCGTTGAGGCGTGTGATCCCTCCGTTGCGAATTGGTACCGTGAGCATCGACCTGGCCTCACTTGTGCTCCTGGTTATCCTGTTCGTGCTGATGGAGTTCGTGTTGAGGCGGTCGATCATCGGCACCGTCTGATGACCGACGCGCTTTCGCGGCCGCAACTGACCCGAGGAGTTTCGATGCCGCTGACCCCGGCCGACGTCCACAACGTCGCCTTCAAAAAGCCGCCGATCGGCAAGCGGGGCTACGACGAGGAGGAGGTCGACGCTTTCCTGGACGAGGTCGAGCGCGAGCTTGCCCGTCTCATCGAGGAGAACAACGAGCTGCGCGCCCAGGTGGAGCGCGGCGGCCGTGGTGGCGCCCCCGCCGGCCCCGGCGGCGATGCCCGTCTCGCGGCGGAGCTCAACGACGTCAAGGCCCAGCTCGACCGGGTGCAGCGCGACAAGGCGGCGGCCGAGCAGGCCGCCCGCGCGATGCAGGCCGAGCTGGAGCAGGTCCGCTCCGCCGGTGGCCCGGCCGTCGGCGGCGCCGACGGTGAGCAGCAGGCGCTGCGGGTGCTGATGATGGCCCAGCGGACCGCCGACGACCACGTCTCCGACGCCCGCCGCGAGGCCGACCAGCTGCTCTCCGAGGCCCGTTCCAAGGCCGAGGAGGTCACCCGCGAGGCCCGCGCCAAGGCCGACGCCCTGGAGCGCGACGCCCGCCAGCGGCACCAGGAGGCCATGGGCGGCCTGGACGCCAAGCGCACGGCCCTGCAGAAGCACATCGAGGAGCTCAAGCAGTTCGAGCGTGAGTACCGCACCCGGCTCAAGGCCTACCTGGAGAGCCAGCTGCGTGACCTCGACGGCCGCGGCCAGGGCCTGGAGGTCGAGATGACCCGTGGTGGTGAGGGCACCCGGGCCGCCGGCGGCGGCAACGGGCTGGCCACCGTAGGGCTCGCCGGCTCCTACGGCGGCGGCGGTCGCTCCGGCGCTCTCGAGACCGGACGCTGAACCATCGGTCGGCGACCGTCGTCACGATGACGGTCGCCGACCTCGCCTCATCAGCACGACGCGGCGGGGGTGAGCCGTGATAGTCGCCAGTCTCCTGCTCATCCTCGTCGCGGTGGTGCTGCTGGTGCTCGGCCTGGCCGGTGGCTCCAGCGTTCTCCTGACCATCTCCATCGCGGCCAGCCTGCTGGCCGCCGTCGCGCTGGTCGCGGGCGCCCGCCAGGCGGCCGCGGACCGGGCGGCGGCGGACCCGGGCCGGCCGGGGTGGCGACCCCGTCGGGCGACCCGCCCGGCCGGACCGGCCTTCGCCGGTGGGCCGCCGGCGGAGCCGGAGATCCCCGTCCAGCACGTTCCTTCCACGGTCGACGCCGACGGCACCGGGTGGCGGCAACCGCCCGAGCCGCCGGTGACCGACGGCGCCGTCCCGGCCGCCGCGACGCCCGGTGCCGGCCCCGCCGCACCGTACGACGACGAGCCGCCCGCGCAGGACGTCACGCCGGGCGAGGCCGCCCGGGTGGCCCGCCTCGCCGCCGAGGTGCGGGTGGTCGACGGGCGGCCCCGCTACCACCTGGCCGACTGCGCGTACCTGGTGGGGCGGGAGCACGAGCCGCTGCCGGTCGCGGAGGCCGTCGACCTCGGCTTCACCCCGTGCGCCCGCTGCGCGCCCGACACCGCCCTGCTCGCCGACGCCGGTCGGATCTGAGCGGCGGGACGCTTCCTGATGGCCGGCACGCTGACCGTCGCGGTCCGGGTGAAGCCCGGCTCCGCCCGGGCCCGCGTCGGCGGCCGCTTCGACGGGCCGCACGGGCCGGCCCTGGTGATCGCGGTGCACGCCCCCGCCGTCGACGGGCGGGCCACCGAGGCGGCCCGCCGGGCGCTGGCCGGGGCACTGGGCGTACGGCCGGCCGTGGTGTCGTTGCGGGCCGGCGCGGCCAGCCGCGACAAGCTGTTCCTGGTCGAGGGGCCCGCCCCGGAGTTGACGGAGGCACTGCGCCGGCTGCGTGACGGGGCCGCCGGGTGACGGACGCCGGGGCCGGGCGGCGGTGACGCCGGGGCTGGATCTCGCGCTCCTGCTCGGTGCGGGTGTCCTGCTGGTCGCGGTCGGCGCGGTCCGTCTCTCCACCCGGCTCGGCGTGCCCAGCCTCCTGGCCTACCTGGCGCTCGGGGTGGCGATCGGGGAGGCGGGGCTGGGCATCCGCTTCGACGACGTCGAACTGACCCGGACCCTGGGCTTCTGCGCGCTCATCGTGATCATCGCCGAGGGCGGGCTGACGGCCCGGTGGAGCACCCTGCGCCCGGTGCTCGGGCTGGCCGCGCTGCTCTCCACGGTCGGCGTGGTGGTCAGCATCCTGGTCGTCGGCCTCGTCGTGCACCTGCTGCTGGGACTGGACTGGCGGCTGGCCCTGCTCTACGGCGCGGTGCTCTCCTCCACCGACGCCGCGGCGGTCTTCGCCACGCTGCGGCGGCTGCGGCTGCCGCCCCGCCTGGTGGCCACCCTGGAGGCGGAGTCGGGGATGAACGACGCCCCGGTCGTGCTGCTGGTGGTGCTGCTGTCCCGGGAGGGCGTCACCCACCCGTGGTGGTACGAGATCTCCCTGGTCAGCTACGAGCTGGGCGTCGGTGCGGCGGTCGGTCTCGCGGCCGGCGTGGGCGGGCGGTGGGCGCTGCGCCGGGCGGCGCTGCCGTCGGCGGGGCTCTACCCGATCGCGGCGGTCGGGCTGACCGTCTTCGCCTACGCCGCCGGCGCGGTGCTGCACGCCTCGGGTTTCCTCGCCGTCTACGTGGCGGGGGTGATCCTCGGCAACGCCCGGCTGCCGCACCGGCAGGCGATCCTCGGCTTCGCGGACGGCCTGGCGTGGCTGGCCCAGATCGGGCTCTTCGTGCTGCTCGGGCTGCTCGTCTCGCCGGGCCGGCTGGGCTCGGCGGTGCTGCCGGCGGTGGTCGCCGGGCTGGCGCTCGTGCTGCTGGCCCGGCCGCTGTCGGTGGCGGCGTCCGCACTGCCGTTCCGGTTCGGCCTGCGCGAGCAGGCGTTCCTGTCCTGGGCGGGGCTGCGCGGGGCGGTGCCGATCGTGCTCGCCACCATTCCGCTGTCGGAGCGGGTGCCGGGCGCCGACCGGCTCTTCGACTCGGTCTTCGTACTGGTGGTGATCTTCACGCTGCTGCAGACCGGGACACTGGCTCCGGTGGCCCGCCGGCTGCGGGTGACCGCGCCGGCCGAGGCGACCGAGATCCGGGTGGAGACGGCGCCGCTGGAGCGGATGGGCGCGGACCTGCTCCAGCTGGAGGTGCCGCCCGGTTCCCGGCTGGCCGGGGTGCACGTCGACGAGTTGCGGTTGCCGCTGGGCGCCTCGGTGACCCTGGTGCTGCGCGACGGGGCAGGCGTCGTGCCCGGCCCGGACTTCCGGCTGAAGACCGGCGACAGCATGTTGATCGTGGCCACGGCCGGGGTGCGCGACGAGGCGGAGCGGCGGCTGCGGGCGGTCAGCCGGCGGGGTCGGCTGGCCCGCTGGTTTGGCGAGTACGGCCGGGGTCCCGACACGTGATCTGCTAGCGTTCCTTTTGCCCCGGTTAGGGATGACCAGGGGCCGAACGCCGGTACGTCGGAGCGGCACGTTGTCGTGCGCCTGTACGTTCCGTATTCTTGCGAATCTCCGGAGTGCGCGGCCCCGTCGCCGCGCGCCCCTTTTGTACCTGGGGGCGCCGATGCCGGCGGCCCCTGTCCAGGTACCGCGGAACGCCGCGGTTCCGCGGCCGAGGGAGCGACGATGGCGAAGCCAGCCGACACCAGGACCGCCGGCCGGAAGCCGGTGGCGAAGGCCACCCGCAGCGCTGCGGAGACCGAGAAGATCCGGGCGGCCCTGGCGGCGCGGCGTGACGAGTTGCGCGCCGAGTACGATCGGACGCTGAGCGAGATCACCGAGCTGCAGCGCGACCGGCTGACCGACTCGGCCGGGGACGACCAGGCCGACACCGGGACCAAGACGTTCGAGCGTGAGCAGGAGATCTCACTCGCCAACAGCATCCTGGAACGGATCACGCAGGTCGAGCGGGCGCTGGAGCGGCTCGACGAGGGTGGCTACGGCTGGTGCGAGCGGTGCGGCAACCCCATCCCGGTGGAGCGGCTCGCCGCCTTCCCGTCGGCCACCCTCTGCGTGACGTGCAAGCAGCTGGAGGAGCGGCGCTGAGGCCCGCTCCCCGGCGGCCATGGGAGGCGGCGCGGACGCGCCGCCGCGAGCGTCGATGGGGAGCAGATGTCCGAAGCACCGCCCGCCGGGCCCGGCAGCGCTGAGCCGGGTGCCGACAGCGCCGAGCCGAGGTCCGGCACGCCCCACCGCCGGGCCGCCGCCACCCTGTTCGGCCTCGCGCTCACGGTGCTCGCCGCCGACGCGGCGATCAAGCACCTCGCCCTGGGCGCCCTCGAGGACCGCGAGCCGGTCAGGCTGCTCGGCGGCGCGGTCTACCTCAGCCTTACCCGCAACAGCGGCGCGGCGTGGAGCATCGGTGCCGACTACACCTGGGTCTTCCCGCTGATCACCCTCGGGGTGGTCGGTTGGATCGTCTGGATGGCGCTGCGCCTGCGCTCGCTGCCCTGGGGGATCTCGCTGGGCCTGGTGCTGGGCGGGGCGCTGGGCAACTTCGCCGACCGGGTCTTCCGCGCCCCGGGCTGGTTCGTGGGGCACGTGGTCGACATGGTCAGCGTCTTCGCCCCGTACGGCCGGGTGTTCCCGGTGTTCAACCTGGCCGACAGCGCCCTCGTCTGCGGCGTGCTGCTCGCGCTGGTGCTGGAGTTGACCGGCCGGCAGCGAGACGGCAGCCGGATCGGCCACGGCGAGTCCACCGACGAGGCGGCGGCCCAGGCCGACGCCGGGCAGCGGGAGCGGGCATGACCGCCGCGTTCGCCGCCGGCGGCGACCACCGTTCCCTGCCCGTCCCCGACGGCCTCGACGGCACGCGGCTCGACCAGGCCGTGTCGCGGCTGTTCGGGCTGTCCCGCACCGCCGCCGCGACCCTGGTCGACGCCGGCGACGCGCTGGTCGACGGGGCCGCCCGGCCGAACTCCTACCGGGTGAAGGCTGGCTCCTGGCTGGAGGTGACCCTGCCCGCGCCGGTCGCCCCGCCCACCGTGGTGCCGCAGGCGGTGCCCGGGCTGCGGGTGGTGTACGCCGACGATGACATCGTGGTGGTGGACAAGCCGGTCGGCGTCGCGGCCCACCCGAGCCCCGGCTGGACCGGCCCGACGGTGATCGGCGCGCTGGCCGCCATCGGGCACCGCATCTCGACCAGCGGCGCCGCCGAGCGGCAGGGCGTGGTGCACCGGCTCGACGTCGGCACCACGGGCATCATGGTGGTGGCCAAGAGCGAGCAGGCGTACACCGCGTTGAAGCGGGCGTTCAAGTACCGCGAGGTGGAGAAGCGCTACCACGCGGTGGTGCAGGGGCACCTGGACCCGCTGCGCGGCACCGTCGACGCCCCGATCGACCGGCACCCCACCCACGACTACCGCTGGGCGGTGGTCTCCGGCGGCAAGCCGAGCATCACCCACTACGACACGGTGGAGGCGTTCCCGGCGGCGAGCCTGGTCGACGTCCGCCTGGAGACCGGGCGCACCCACCAGATCCGGGTGCACTTCTCCACGCTGCGGCACCCGTGCGTGGGCGACCTCACGTACGGCGCCGACCCGACCCTCTCCGCCCGGCTCGGCCTGTCCAGGCAGTGGCTGCACGCCCGGTCGCTGAGCTTCCTGCACCCCCGCACGGGGGACGAGGTGCGCTTCGTCAGCGACTACCCTGACGACCTGGACCGCGCGCTCGAGATCCTCCGCGACTGAGCGTCGTCCCGACCGTGACGATCCGACGAGGGGACCCCGCCGTGTGTGCCGGTGCCCCCGCCCCGACCGTGGGCGAAACGTCGGAACCCGCGCCGGGCGTGACGCGACCATCACCGACATCGGCCGGACCGGCCGGCGGCGGGTCGCCGCCGGCGGTCCCGCCGACCTCCCCGTACGCCGGCGTCGACGGCGTACCGGGGCCCGTGCCGTGACGGGAGGAAGAACCGAAGGTGCGTAGACGGGTGTGGTCCGAATAGGGTTTCGTTCGTAGCCTGTCAGACGGGCATCGATGGCGCTGGGAGGGCGAGCCGTGGAGGGCAGCGAGACCGGCTGGGGGCGGCCGGCCGAACCAGCACCGCGGTGGCGGGCGCTGCTCGACCGGGCCCGGCACGGCAGCCGCACGGCCGAGCAGGCCGAGGCCGACCGACACGCCGATCCGCCGCCCCTCCCGCCGGAGCCGCTGCCCCGCCGCTCGTCGGGCAACGGCTATGCCGGGCGGGTGCCGGCCATCGGGCGGGCCCCCGAGCCGTACGCGCCGGAGCCCGGCCCACCGCCGTACGGCGCGGACGGCCCACCGCCGTACGGCGCGGAGTACGGCCGCCCGGTCGACGCGGGCTACCGGGCCGAGGCCACCTACCGGGTGGAGCCGGCCTACCGGGTGGACCCGCTGGAGCCCGCCTACCGGGTGGACCCGGAACAGCCGCCCGAGCCGTCCTACCGGTCGGGCTCCATCGAGCCGTCCTACCGGTCGGATCCGGTCGAGCCGTCCTACCGGTCGGATCCGGTCGAGCCGTCCTACCGGTCGGATCCGGTCGAGCCGAGCTACCGGTCGGGCTCCATCGAGCCGGCCTACCGAGCGGATCCGATCGAGCCGACCTACCGGGCGGACCCGGGGTATCCCGCCGAGCCGGCGTACCGCGTGCCGGCCCAGCCCCCGCCGCCCCGCATCGAGACCGAGCCGCGCCGGGGCCCGGGGCCGGTCGAGTCGCGCTACGCGGCGCTGGACAACGGCTACCGGCACGAGCCGCCCCCGGTCGAGTCCCGCTACGCGGTGCTCGACAACGGCTATCGCTCGCGGCGTGCCCACCAGGCCCCGCCCGCCGCACCACCGCCCGTTGTGCCGCCGTCGGCCGTGCCACCGCCAGCCGTGCCACCACTCACCGCGCCACCACTCACCGCGCCACCGCCCGCCGCGCCGCCGCCCACCGCGCCACCGCCCGCCGCGCCGCCGCCCACCGCGCCGCCGCCCACCGCGCCGCCGCCCACCGCGCCGCCGCCCACCGAGCGGGGCTACCCGGCGCGCGTCGAGTGGCGCCCGCGCGGCACGGAGGACGAGGTGGAGCGCGCCGTCGGGGTGCTCCGCCGCGACCTGGGCACCCCCCGGGTGCTCGCGTTCGCCAACCCGAAGGGCGGCGTGCACAAGACCACCGCCACCGTGCTGGCCGCGGCGACCGTCGGCAGCGTACGCGGGCGGGGCGTGCTGGCCTGGGACGACAACGAGCTGCGCGGCACGCTCGGGCTGCGCGCCGGCAGCGCCCGGCACGCCCGCACCATCCGGCACCTGGTCGGAGATCTCGCGCACGTCGAGATCAAGGAGGGCCCCGAACTGCTGGCGCACCTGGACGACTACCTGCGGCACGCCTCCGACGGCTCGTACGACGTGCTGGCCGGCGAGGAGAGCCCCCGCTTCGCCCAGCGGCTCGACCAGTTCACCGTCCGGCGGGTGCTGGAGTTGCTGCGGCGCACCCACGACGTGGTCTGCGTGGACACGGGCAACAACGTGGAGAGTGCCAACTGGCGCACCGTCATGCAGGCGGCGGACCAGCTCGTGGTGACCACCGTGCCCCGCGAGGACGCCGCGTTCAGCGCCGACTGGATGCTGGACCTGCTGCACGAGGTCGGCATGGGGGAGTTGGCCGACAACGCGGTCACCCTGATCTCCTGCCCCACCCCGGGCCGCTCGCCGTTGCAGGACGACCTGGAGCGGCACTTCGCCACCCGTACCCGGGCCGTCGCCGTGGTGCCGTACGACCCGGCGCTGGAGACCGGCTCCTCGATCGAGTACCACCAGCTCCAGCAGGAGACCCGGCAGGCGTGGCTGAAGGCCGCCTCGGTGATGCTGGAGCCGTTCGCCCGGTGAGCGGGTGTGCCGCCACCGACCGCCCACTGCGCCCACGGGCCTGAGAGGATCACCGGGTGAGCGCGGACACCCCCGAACCCGACCGGCCCGGCCGCCGGCCCGACGAGCCGGGGGCACCGGCCGCCCGGGCGGAACCCGAGCCGTCGGCCCGCGTCGGCCCCGCCGACCCGTACGCCGCCCGGGAACCTGCCCCGTCGTACGACGCGGGTACGACACCGTCGCACGTCCCGACCGACGCGCCGTGGCAGACCACGACCGGCGCACCGGCGTACGCCCCGACCGGCGACGCGTGGCGGGCACCGGCCGGCACGCCGCCGCACGACGGGCCGCTGGGGTACGTCGGGGGCAACACCGACCTCGGGTACGCCGCCGGCTATTCGCCCGTGCCCGTGGAGCCGGACCTGCCGCGCGGGCGGGCGGCGCGGCTCGCCCTGCTGGCGGCGCTCGTGACGATCGTGCTCGGGGTGCCGCTCGGGCTGCTCTGGGCCGCCATCGCGCCGGACACGCCGGTGATCAAGGTCGCCGAGGGGGCGGTCTACGCCGAGCCGCAGCCGGAGCAGCCGATCGCCGCCGACGGCTGGTTCAGCCTGCTGGGGCTGGGTTTCGGGGTGCTCGCCGCCCTCGTGCTGTGGTTCCTGCTGCGCCGGCTCCGGGGACCGGTCGGGCTGTCCGCCGGTGTGCTCGGCGCCTTCGGCGCGGCGCTGGTCGCCTGGCAGGTGGGTCGGCGCACGGGGCTGGCCGGCTACGAGCGGCTGCTGGAGAGCGCGCCCGTCGGGCAGGCCTTCGAGAAGCCGGCCGACCTGCGGGCCGGCGGGATCGAGTGGGTGTTCGGCGTGCTGCCGGTGCCGCACGGCAACCTGCTGCTGCCCGCGTTCGGCGCGGCCGTGACGTACACCCTGCTGGCCGGCTGGTCCCGCTGGCCGTCGTTGCGCCCGGAGCGCGAGCCCGGCGCGTCCGGGCTCAGTTGGGGGTCGGCGGGGACGCCAGCTCCGTCAGCGGCACCGGAACCGCCCGCACCTGGCGCAGCAGGGCCGCCTCACGGTTGAGCAGGCGCAGCTCGGCGCGGAGCCGGGCGGCGGTGTCGTCGATGGCGAGCAGCCGCTGCCGGTCGGCCACGGTCAGCACGGCCGTCGCGGCGACCAGGTGCGACAGCACCGTCGGATCCTCCGGCAACTGCTCGGACAGCTCCTCGGGATCGGCCCGGATCAGGCCCAGGTACTGCCGGAAGACCGAGATCACCCGGGCGGCGAGCAGGTCGGCGACCTCGTCGGGCCCGCCCGGCTCGGGCAGCCACTCCACCTCGGCGGTCAGGTAGGGCTCGGTGTCCCGGTCGACGTCGGCGACGCGGAACCTGCGCTTGCCCACCGTGACGATGTCGAAGCCGCCGTCGGGGCGCTCGGTGACCTGCCGCAGCTCGGCGGTGCAGCCCACGTCGTGCAGGGTGACGTCGCCGCCGCCGGGCAGCGGCTTGCCGTCCGGCCCGGTGGGGGCGACCTCCCAGCCGGCCCGGATGGCCACCACGCCGAACTCGCGCGGGGCGTCCTCGGGCAGCGCGACCAGGTGCCGGACCAGGGCGCGGTAGCGCTCCTCGAATATGTGCAGCGGCAGCACCAGACCGGGGAAGAGGACCATTCCGAGCGGAAACACCGGCAGCCGCGCAGTCACGCGTCGAGCGTAGCCCGATCCCGGCGCGGCGGCGTGGCCCGGCTCACCGTCCCGGCGTACGGGCGGCGCCGGTCGCCGTCCGGGCGGGCCGCCTAGACTCGCAAGGGTGTTGAACCGGATCGACCTGCGCGGCGGCGTCCGTGACCCGCGCCGCCTGCTGCCCCGTGCCCAACTCGACGTCTCCG
Source organism: Micromonospora sp. CNZ303 (assembly GCF_004345505.1). Lineage (NCBI taxonomy): Bacteria > Bacillati > Actinomycetota > Actinomycetes > Micromonosporales > Micromonosporaceae > Micromonospora > Micromonospora sp. CNZ303. Next base: position 180,201 of record NZ_SLVT01000009.1, read on the forward strand.
TGGCCGTCGAGCGGATCCGCCCCCTCGTGGAGGCGGTCCGGGAGCATGGTTACCCGGCGATCCGGGAGGCCAGTGAGCGCTTCGACGGGGTCTCGCCCGAGGTGCTGCGGGTGCCCGCCGAGGCGATCGCCGAGGCGGAGGGCACCCTCGCTCCCGAGGTGCGCGCCGCGCTGCTGGAGTCGATCGCGCGGGCCCGCAAGGTGCACGCCGACCAGCGCCGCACCGACCACACCACCCAGGTGGTGCCGGGCGGCACGGTGACCGAGCGCTGGGTGCCGGTCGACCGGGTCGGCCTCTACGTCCCCGGCGGCCTGGCGATGTATCCGTCGACCGTGGTGATGAACGTGGTGCCGGCCCAGGCGGCCGGGGTGCGTTCGCTGGTGGTGGCGAGCCCGCCGCAGAAGGAGAACGGCGGCCTGCCCGACGCCCGGGTGCTCGCCGCCTGCGCCCTGCTCGGTGTCGACGAGGTCTACGCCGTGGGCGGCGCCCAGGCCGTGGCGATGCTGGCGTACGGCGCGGCGGTCGACGCCGGGGGCGCCGCGCACTGCGACCCGGTCGACATGATCACCGGGCCGGGCAACATCTGGGTCACCGCCGCCAAGCGGTTGCTGCGCGGCGTCGTCGGCATCGACGCCGAGGCCGGCCCGACCGAGATCGCCATCCTGGCCGACGACACCGCCGATCCGGCGCACGTCGCGGCCGACCTGGTCAGCCAGGCCGAGCACGACCCCCTCGCGGCCAGCGTGCTGGTCACCCCCTCGGTCGAGCTGGTGGAGGCCGTGGAGCGGGAGCTGGCCCGGCAGGTGCCGGCCACCAAGCACACCGAGCGGGTCACCACCGCGCTCACCGGCGAGCAGAGCGGCGTCGTCCTGGTCGACGATCTCGACGCCGGGCTGCGGGTGGTCGACGCGTACGCGGCCGAGCACCTGGAGATCCAGACCCGGGACGCACGCGAGTGGGCGCTGCGGGTGCGCAACGCCGGGGCGATCTTCGTCGGCGCCTGGTCGCCGGTGTCGCTCGGCGACTACTGCGCCGGCTCCAACCACGTGCTGCCCACCGGGGGCTGTGCCCGGCACTCCTCCGGGCTGTCGGTGCAGTCCTTCCTGCGCGGCATCCACCTGGTCGACTACTCCGAGCAGGCGCTGCGCGAGGTGGCCCCGCACGTGGTCACCCTGGCCGGCGTCGAGGACCTGCCGGCGCACGGCCGGGCCGTCCAGGTGCGCTTCCCGGGGGAGCTGGCGTGAGCGAGCGCAGCGAGCGAACCAGCAGGCTCAGCCCCGATGCCGTCGCCGAGCGAAGCGAGGTGGCGGCATGACCACCCTCGACGACCTGCCGATCCGCGACGACCTGCGCGGGCTGTCGCCGTACGGGGCGCCGCAGCTCGACGTGCCCGTGCGGCTGAACACCAACGAGAACTCCTACCCGGTGCCCGAGCCGGTGGTGGACGCGATCGGCAAGGCCCTCGCGGCGGAGCTGCGCGACCTCAACCGCTATCCGGACCGCGACGCCGTGGCGCTGCGCGCCGACCTGGCCGGCTACCTGGGCCACGGGCTCACCGTCGCGCAGGTGTGGGCGGCCAACGGCTCCAACGAGATCCAGCAGCAGCTGCTCCAGGCGTTCGGCGGCCCGGGGCGCAGCGCGCTCGGCTTCGTCCCCGCCTACTCGATGCACCCGCTGCTGGCCCTCGGCACCGGCACCCGGTGGGTGCCGGCCCGGCGCGGCGTCGACTTCGGGCTGACCGCCGACGAGGCGGTCGCCCAGGTCCGCGAGCACGCCCCGGACGTGGTCTTCCTCTGCTCGCCGAACAACCCCACCGGCACCGCCCTCGACCCGGCGGTGGTCGCCGCGGTGCTGGACGCCGCGCCCGGCATGGTGGTCGTCGACGAGGCGTACGCCGAGTTCGCCCGCCCCGGCACGGTCAGCGCCCTGGCGGTGCTGCCCGGGCACCCGCGGCTGGTGGTGACCCGGACGATGAGCAAGGCGTTCGGATTCGCCGGCGGCCGGCTGGGCTACCTGGCGGCCGACCCGGCGGTGGTGGCGGCGGTGCAGCTGGTCCGGCTGCCGTACCATCTCTCGGCGCTCACCCAGGCCGCGGCCCGGGCGGCGCTGGCGCACCGCGACGCCCTCCTCGACACGGTGGCCGCGATCTGCGCGCAGCGGGACCGGATCGTGGCGCGGCTGCGCGAGCGGGGGGTGCGGGTGGCCGAGAGCGACGCCAACTTCGTGCTGTTCGAGGTCGGGGGCGACCAGGCCGCCGCCTGGCGCACCCTGCTCGACGCCGGCGTGCTGGTCCGCGACGTCGGCCTGCCCGGCTGGCTGCGGGTCACCGCCGGCACCCCCGCCGAGACCGACGCCTTCCTCGCCGCGATGGAGAAGATCTGATGAGCCGGACCGCCCGCGTGGAGCGGATCACCAAGGAGACCAAGGTCCTCGTCGAGATCGACCTCGACGGCACCGGCCGGGCCGAGATCGGCACCGGGGTCGGCTTCTACGACCACATGCTGCACCAGATCGCCCGGCACGGCGGCTTCGACCTGACCGTGCGCACCGTGGGTGACCTGGAGATCGACGCCCACCACACGATGGAGGACACCGCGCTCGCCCTGGGCGCCGCGTTCGACCAGGCGCTGGGGGACAAGGCCGGCATCCGGCGGTACGGCTCGGCCACCGTCCCGATGGACGAGGTCCTCGTCCGGGCCGCGGTCGACCTTTCCGGCCGCCCGTACGTGGTGCACGACGAGCCGGTGCTGGCGCCGTACATCGGGCCGGTCTACCCGACCAGCATGACCCGGCACATCTGGGAGTCCTTCGGCCAGGCGGCCCGGATCACGCTGCACGTGGACGTGCTGCGGGCGGCCCGCCCCGGCGGTCACCCGGACGCCCACCACGTGGTGGAGGCCCAGTTCAAGGCGGTCTCCCGAGCGCTGCGCGAGGCCACCGCCGTCGACCCGCGCGCGGCGGGCGCGATCCCCAGCACGAAGGGGGCCCTGTGAGCGCGAGGAACGCAGCGCAGCGGAGTCCCGCAGTCGCGAACGGAAGGTGGGCCCTGTGAGCGCGAGGAACGCAGCGCAGCGGAGTCCCGCAGTCGCGAACGGAAGGCGGTTCTGATGGGTGGGGTGCTGCCGACGTTGCTGCTGATCCTGGCCGGTGTGCTGGTCGGCGGGGCGTGGTCGCTGCACAAGCAGGGCGCCCCGCGTGGGGCGGTGGTCGTCACGGCGCTGCTCGCCGCGCTGGCCACGGTCGGCGGCGTGCTGTGGCTGCTGCCGGGGGAGGGGGCGTGAGCCGCGTGGTGGTGCTCGACTACGGGTCGGGCAACCTGCGCTCGGCCGAGCGGGCCCTGGCCCACGCCGGTGCGGACGTGACGGTGACCGACGACCTGTCCGCCGCCGCCGAGGCGGACGGCCTCGTGGTGCCGGGTGTGGGCGCGTACGCCGCCTGCATGGCCGGGATCGAGGCCCTCGGCGCCGGCCCGGTGATCGCCGAGCGTGTCGCCGCCGGCCGTCCGGTGCTGGGCATCTGCGTGGGCATGCAGGTGCTCTTCGAGCACGGCGACGAGCACGGGGTGGTGACCAAGGGGCTCGGGCTGCTGCCCGGCGGGGTGACCAGGCTGGCCGCCCCCCGGCTGCCGCACATGGGCTGGAACACGGTCGCGGCGCCGGCGGGTTCGGTGCTCTTCGCGGGCCTGCCTGCCGACAGCAGGTTCTACTTCGTGCACTCGTACGGGGTCGGGGACCCGGGCGCGCTGGCGGAGGCCGGCGCCACGGTCACCACCGCCCACCACGGGACGGACTTCGTGGCGGCCGTGGAGCGGGGTCCGCTCTGCGCCGCGCAGTTCCACCCGGAGAAGTCCGCCGACACCGGTGCCGCGCTGCTGCGCAACTGGCTCGCCACGCTTCCCACCGGTGACTGAGCGCCTGCCCGGTGCGGCCGGTCCGCTCCGGCCCGCCGCCGGCCGCCCTTCCGCCCGCCCCCGGTCGACCGGGCGGCCCCGCCGCGTGCCCGGCGACGTCGAGCGGCTCCGGGCGGTCGTCGGGCCAGCGCGCCGCCGGGGCACGCCGTGAGCAAGGAGCGGGCCCGGCGCCGGGCGGCCCGGGAGGCCGAGGCCGCCCGGGAACGGGCCGTCCGCGAGCGGCGCGCGGCCCGGCGGTCGCGGCGGCGGGCACTGGTCCGCCGGTTGACGCCGTCGCTGCGCCGGGGGCGGACGGGCCGGCTGCCCCGGCACAGTCGCGGCGAGCGGGCCGCCATCGTGCTGCTGACCCTGGTGGCGATGGTCCTGATCTGGTCGCTCGTCGACGACCTGGCGCTGCGCATCGCGCTGGTCGTGCTGTTGCTGCTCGTACTGCCGGCGATCGTGGTGATCGCCCTGGACCGTCGCACCTGACTTCGAGGAGAAATACCGTGAGCCTCACCCTGTTGCCCGCCGTGGACGTCGCCGACGGCCAGGCCGTCCGACTCGTGCAGGGAGCCGCCGGCAGCGAGACGACGTACGGCGACCCGTTGGAGGCCGCGCTCGCGTGGCAGCGGGACGGCGCCGAGTGGATCCACCTGGTCGACCTCGATGCCGCGTTCGGCCGGGGCTCCAACGCGCACCTGCTGGCCGAGGTGGTGCGGCAGCTCGACGTGAAGGTGGAGCTGTCCGGCGGCATCCGCGACGACGAGTCGCTGCACGCCGCGCTCGGCACCGGCGCCGCCCGGGTGAACATCGGCACCGCCGCCCTGGAGGATCCGGTCTGGTGCGACCGGGTGTGCGGGGAGTACGGCGACCGGGTGGCGATCGGGCTCGACGTGCGGGGCCGTACCCTCTCCGCCCGGGGCTGGACGCGCGACGGCGGCGACCTCTTCGAGGTGCTGGAGCGGCTGGACAAGGCGGGCGCGGCGCGTTACGTCGTCACCGACATCACCAAGGACGGCACCATGCGCGGGCCGAACCTGGACCTGCTGCGCGAGGTCTGCGCCCGCACCGACGCCCCGGTGATCGCCTCCGGCGGCGTCTCCACCCTGGACGACCTGCGGGCGCTGGCCACCCTGGAGCCGATCGGGGTGGAGGGCGTGATCGCCGGCAAGGCGCTGTACGCGGGCGCCTTCACCGTGGCGCAGGCGCTGGAAACCCTGGCGACGGCGTGACCGTCACGCGGCTCGGCTCGGGCGGCCCCTGGGAGTCGGTGTACGGCTACTGCCGGGTCGTCCGGGCCGGCGACCTGGCCTGGACGGCCGGCTGCACCTCCACGGTGGACGGCGTGGTCACCCACGTCGGTGACGCGGCGGCGCAGACCGCACAGGCCCTGCGGATCGGCCTGGACGCGCTCGCCGAGGTGGGCGCGGAGCCCGGGGACGTGGTGCGGACCCGCATGTACGTCACCGACCGGACGTACGCCGACGAGGTGGGCCGGGCGCACAACGTGGTCTTCGGCGCGGTCCGTCCGGCGGCCACCATGGTGGTGGTGGCCGGCCTGCTCGACCCGGACCATCTGGTCGAGGTGGAGTTGGAGGCGTACCTCGGCGAGCGCTGAGCCCCGGGAAGCGCGCCGAGACCGTGCCGCTGCGCGCGACCTGATCGGTTGCGCACAATCTAATCGCGCGCTACGGTTTCCCGGTGACCGACGATCTGGTGCTACGACGGCAGGTGTGCTTCGCGCTCTACGCCGCGTCGCGCGCCCTCACCGACGTCTACCGGCCCGTCCTCGACGAGTTCGGCCTGACCTACCCGCAGTACCTGGTGCTGCTGGTGCTCTGGGAGCGCGACGACGCCCCCACGGTCTCCGAGCTCGGCGCCGCCCTGCGACTGGACTCCGGCACGCTCTCCCCGCTGCTCAAGCGGCTGGAGGGGGCGGGGCTGGTCGTCCGGACCCGGTCGGCGCGCGACGAGCGGCGGGTGGAGGTGGGCCTGACCGGCGACGGGCGGGCCCTGCGGCACCGGATGGACGAGGTGCCGCTGCGGGTCGCCCGCGCCACGGGCCTCACCGAGGCGGAGCTGGTCGCCCTGCGCGACACCCTCACCCGGGTCACCGAGACGATCCACCGACAGAAGGAGCAGTGACCACCATGCAGGTGCTCTACACCGCGTCCGCCCGGGCCACCGGGGACGGTCGGGACGGCCACGTCCGCACCTCCGACGGCACCGTCGAGCTCGACCTGGCCGTGCCGAAGGAGATGGGTGGCGCCGGTGGCGCCGCCAACCCCGAGCAGCTCTTCGCGGCGGGCTACGCCGCCTGCTTCCACTCGGCGCTGCGCCTGGTCGCCCGCAAGGCGAAGGTCGACGTCTCCGGCTCGGTCGTCGAGGCCGAGGTCGGCATCGGCGCCAACGGCAGCGGCGGCTTCGGGCTGGCCGTCACCCTTCTGGTCGACCTCCCGGCCGTCGAGCGGGCCGCCGCCGAGCAGGTCGTCGAGCAGGCCCACCAGGTCTGCCCGTACTCGAACGCCACCCGCGGCAACGTCGAGGTCACCCGCACCGTGCGCGAGGCGCTGTGAGCACCCGCAACCGGGAGATCCACCTGGCCGCCCGCCCGCAGGGCTGGCCGACCGCCGACAACTTCCGGCTCGTCGAGACCGAGGTGCCCACCCCGGGCCCGGGCCAGATCGTGGTCCGCAACCGGTACATTTCGGTCGACCCGTACATGCGGGGGCGGATGAACGACGTCAGGTCGTACGTGCCGCCGTTCGCGCTCGACGCCCCGCTCGACGGCGGGGCGGTCGGCGAGGTGGTGGCCAGCGAGGCCGAGGGCCTCCAGCCCGGCGACACCGTGCTGCACGGCCTCGGCTGGCGCGAGTACGCGCTGCTCGACGCGCGGGCCGCCCGGAAGGTCGACCCCGACCTCGCCCCGGTCAGCGCCTACCTGAGCGTGCTCGGCATGACCGGCCTGACCGCGTACGCCGGGCTGCTGGACGTCGCCGGGATGAAGGCGGGGGAGACCGTCTTCGTCTCCGCCGCCGCCGGCGCGGTGGGCAGCCTGGTCGGCCAGATCGCCAAGCTGCGGGGCGCGGCGCGCGTGGTCGGCAGCGCGGGCTCGGCGGCCAAGGTCGAGCGGCTGCGCGCGCTCGGCTTCGACGCCGCGTTCGACTACCACGACGGGCCGGTGCGCGACTCGCTCAAGGCCGCCGCCCCGGACGGCGTCGACGTCTACTTCGACAACGTCGGCGGCGACCACCTGGAGGCGGCCATCTCCGCGATGAAGGTGCACGGCCGGGCCGCGATCTGCGGCATGATCGCGCAGTACAACGACACCGAGCCCCCGGCCGCGCCGCGCAACCTGGCGCTGGTCATCGGCAAGCGGCTCACCCTGCGCGGCTTCCTGGTCGGCGACCACGGCCACCTGCGCGACGAGTTCGTGCGCGAGATGGCCGGCTGGCTGCGCGACGGCAGGGTCTCGTACGACGAGACGGTCGTCGACGGCATCGAGAACGCCCCGGAGGCGTTCCTCGGCCTGCTGCGCGGCGAGAACCTGGGCAAGATGCTCGTCCGGGTGTAAGGAAGGGCACCTTCCTGACGCCTGCGGTAGAGGAAGGGCCCCTTCCTAACTCCCGGGAAGCGCGCGGAGGCGTGCCGCGCCGGCGGTGGTCGGCCTCACAGGTCGGTCACCGCCGGTGCCGGGAGCGATAGGCTCGCGGCATGACGGTGGCGGTGCGGGTCATCCCGTGTCTCGACGTGGACGCCGGTCGGGTGGTCAAGGGGGTCAACTTCCTCGACCTGCGCGACGCCGGCGACCCGGTGGAGCTGGCGGCGGCGTACGACCGGGCCGGCGCGGACGAGCTGACCTTCCTCGATGTCACCGCCTCCTCCAGCGACCGGGGCACCATGCTCGACGTGGTCCGCCGCACGGCGGAGTCGGTCTTCATCCCGCTGACCGTCGGCGGTGGCGTCCGGCAGGTCGCCGACGTCGACACCCTGCTGCGCGCCGGTGCGGACAAGGTCGGGGTGAACACCGCCGCCATCGCCCGCCCCGAGCTGATCGCCGAGATCGCCGACCGCTTCGGCCGGCAGGTGCTGGTGCTCTCGCTCGACGTGCGGCGCTCGCCCGGCGGCGGCACGCCCAGCGGTTTCGAGGTGACCACCCACGGCGGTCGGCGCGGCACCGGGCTGGACGCGGTCGAGTGGGCCCGGCGCGGCGCCGAGCTGGGCGCGGGCGAGATCCTGCTGAACTCGATGGACGCCGACGGCACCAAGGCCGGCTTCGACCTCGAACTCATCGGCGCGGTGCGCCGGGTGGTGGACGTGCCGGTGGTGGCCAGCGGCGGCGCGGGCGAGGTGGCGCACTTCGCGCCGGCGATCGGCGCCGGCGCCGACGCGGTGCTCGCCGCCAGCGTCTTCCACTTCGGTGAGCTGACCGTCGCCGAGGTCAAGGACGCGCTGCGCGGGGCCGGGCACCCCGTCCGCTGACCGCCCGCGCGATCCGGCCGGGTCCCTCCGGCCCGCGTGATCCGCCTGGTCCCTCCGTCCGGCCGGCCCGTCGGCGCCCGTTCAGTCGCGGCGGGAACGGTTCTCGGGGGAGCGCCGGGGCGCCGGGATCGAGCGCACCACGTACTCCTGCACGGCGGCGGCGTGGTCGGCCTCGTCCAGCTGCCAGTCGGCGTTGACCGGGGCGTGTCGCCGGACCAGGACGCCCTGCACGGTGTCCACCGTGGTGGCCAGCCCGGCGCTCGGTCTGGTGCGCCAGAGGCGCTCACCGTCGGCGGTGATCCGGAACCAGCCGTCGGTGACGCTGACCAGCCCGGCCCCGACGAGGCGACGGACCGCCGCCTCCACCTCGTGCCGCTCGGGGATCGCCTGGTTGAGATGGTCGGCGGTGGAGAGCACGTCGGCGAGGCGTACGCCCTCGGGGCGGCGGCTGCTCGCCGCGCGGCGGTGCCGACCCGCACCGCTGGCGATCACCACCGAGACGAAGATCCAGGCATCGGTCCAGCGCCATCCGTTCTCCCCCATGCGAGGATTCTGCCGGGCGTGGCGTCCGAAGGGAACACCCGGCGTCCGGGTCGCGTCAGGTGGCGGGGAGCGGCGCGACCGGGCCCGGGGCGGGGTCCTGCGGCCCGGGGACCGTGAACAGCGGCAGGAAGACCTGGGTCAGCGGGCCGATGCCCAGCGCGTAGGCGATCGTGCCGACGCCCACCGTCCCGCCGAGCAGCCAGCCCAGCGCCAGCACAGTGACCTCGATGACGGTGCGGACGAGCCGGATCGAGCGGCCGGGCCGGCGGGCGACGTAGCCGGTCATCAGGCCGTCGCGGGGGCCGGGTCCGAGGCGGGCGCCGAGGTAGAGACCCGTCGCCGCCCCGTTGGCCACGATGCCGGCGACCAGCATCCCGGCCCGTACGCCCAGCGACCCGCCGGCCGGCATCAGCGCGAGTGTCGCGTCGACCACCAGCCCGACCACCAGCGCGTTGCTGACCGTGCCGAGGCCGGGACGCTGGCGCAGCGGTATCCAGAGCAGCAGCACCAGCACGCCCACCGCGATGGTGACGGTGCCGATGGAGAGGCCGGTCAGCTCGGACAGGCCCTGGTGGAACACGTTCCACGGGTCCAGGCCCAGCTCCGAGTTGATCATCAGAGCCATGCTGACGCCGTAGAGGACGAGGCCCGCGTAGAGCTGGCTGAGCCGCCGCGCGGGACGATGTCGGAGATTGCCAATCGGTGTCACCCGTGCCACGCTAAAGGCCAATTGGCGCAGCGTAAGAGCCAATCCGGGAGGAGTGGCCATGACGAGTCAGGTTCGGGGTGTCCAATTGGCCCGGCTCCTCGGTCAGTGGCATGCGCTTCCCGGCCGTCGGCGCAGCCCCGACTACGCCGCCCTGGCCGGTGCCGTACGCGGCCTGCTGGCCGACGGCCGGCTGCCGCTGGGCGTGCGGCTGCCCGCCGAGCGGGAGCTGGCCGAGGCGCTGAAGATCAGCCGGACCACGGTCACGGCCGCGTACCGGGAGCTGCGGGAGAGCGGGCACCTCGCCAGCCGGCGGGGTGCCGGCAGCTGGACGATGCTCCCGGGCACCCACCGGGTGGCGAGTACCGGGCTCTGGACCCCGCTGGACGACCGCGACATGATCGACCTCGGGGTCGCCGCGCTCGCCGCGCCGCCCGAGCTGCTGCCGGCCGCCCGCGCGGCGGCCGAGGACCTGCCCCGCTACCTGGGCGGCGCCGGCTACCACCCGACCGGGATCATCGAGCTGCGCGAGGCGGTGGCCCGCGCGTACACCGATCGGGGTCTGCCCACCTCGCCCGACCAGATCATGGTCACCAACGGCACCCAGCACGCCCTCGACCTGGTGCTCCGGCTGGCCCTCGCCCCCGGCGGCAACGTACTGGTCGAGGCGCCCAGCTATCCGAACGCGCTGGCCGCGCTGGCCGCCCGCCGGGCCCGGATCACCACCCACGGCTTGGCCGTCGAGGAACCCGGGTGGGACGCCGACCTGCTGCTCGGCGCCCTCCGGCAGGCCAGGCCCAAGCTGGCGTACCTGATCCCGGACTTCCAGAACCCGACCGGCCACCTGATGTCGGCCGCGCTGCGCGAGCGGGTGGTGGCCACCGCGCACGCCGTCGGCACCGACCTAATCGTCGACGAGTCGTTCGTGGACCTGCCGTTGGACGGGACGGTGCTGCCCCCGCCCACCGCCAGCTTCGACCGGCACTCCCGGGTGGTCAGCATCGGCGGGATGAGCAAGCCCTTCTGGGGCGGCCTGCGGATCGGCTGGGTCCGCGCCTCCGCCCCGCAGGTGCAGCGGCTCGCCGCCGCCCGGGTCGGCGTCGACATGGCCAGCCCGGTCCTGGACCAGTTGGTCGCGGTCCACCTGCTCGCCGACGCGCCGGCCATCGTCGCCGCGCGCCAGGCCCAGCTCACCGCCCAGCGCGACGCCCTGCTGGCGGCGCTCGCGCAGCGCCTGCCCGAGTGGCGGGTCACCGTCCCGCACGGCGGGGTGACCCTCTGGGCCGAACTCGACGGGCCGATCTCCAGCGCGCTGGCCCGGGCCGCCGAGGAGGTCGGCGTACGCCTGGCGCCCGGTCCCCGGTTCGGCCTGGACGGCACGTTGGAGCGCTTCCTGCGGCTGCCGTTCACCCTGCCGGCCGCCGACCTGGCCGAGGCGGTCGGCCGCATCGCCGCCGTCCGGTACGACCTGGACCGGGGCGGCCGGTCGCAGTGGCGGGAGCCGGCGGTCATCGCCTGAGCCGGACCGGGTGGCCCGGGGCCGGGTTCGCCCGCCGGGTCGGTCAATCGCGCCTGCCCCCGGTCCCGCGGCTGCGAGACTGCGCAGGTGGGGGATGCGCGGGAGGTGCGGTGGCCGCGCGGGATCCTGCCGAACGCACCGGGCTCCCGCACCACCCGGCTCGAACTCTTCTACGACCTCGTCTTCGTCTTCGCCTTCCTCAACGTGACCACGGTGACGGCCAGCAACCCGACCCTCCGCGGACTGGTCCAGCTCCTGGTGGTCCTCGCCCTGCTCTGGTGGTGCTGGAGCGGCTTCGCCGCCCTCGGCAACGTGGTCCGCACCGACCAGGGGACCGCGCCGCTGGTCGGGTTCGCCGTCTCCGCCGCCGTCTTCGTGCTCGCGCTGAGCCTGCCGAAGGCGTTCGTCGACCGTCCCGGTGGGCTGCCCGGCCCGGTGGTCTTCGCCCTCTGCTACTTCCTGGTCCGCGCGACCCACGTGTCGGTCTTCCTCTGGGCCGTACGCTCCGACCGGGAGGTGCGCCGGCGGATGCCCGTGCTGGCCCTGCCGTTCCTGCTGGCGACGGGCTTCATCCTGACCGCCGCGCTGGTGCCGCAGCGGGTCCTCGACGGCCGCGCCGAGATGACGCTCCGGCTGGCGTTGTGGCTCGCCGCGCTCGGCGTCGAGTACGGTTCCGGCCTGGCCCAGCACCGCGCGGGGTGGACGGTGCTCTCGGCGGGGCACTGGGCGGAACGGCACGCGCTGATCATCATGGTGGCGCTCGGCGAGTCGATCATCGCGTTGGGGCTCGGGCCCGGCCCCACCGCCACCCTGCCGCTGACCTGGCCGGTGATCGTCGCGGCGCTCCTCGGCATCGCGGTGGTCGCGGCGCTGTGGTGGGCGTACTTCGACACCCTCGCTCTGGCGATGGAGCAGGTGCTGCACCGCACCCGGGAGCGGCGCACCCGCGCCGGGCTGGCCCGGGACGTGTACACCTACCTGCACCTGCCGCTGATCACGGGCGTGATCCTGTTCGCGCTGGGCCTCAAGGGGCTGATCCACGAGGGCGCGGACCCGGCGACCCCGAGCTGGGGGGTGCCGCTGCCCGGCTTCGACATGCTGGCCCTCTACGGCGGGGTAGCGCTCTATCTGCTCACGCTGATCCTGCTCGGCAGCCGGATGCTGGGCGCGGCGCGCTGGCCGACGATCTGCGGGGTCCTGCTGCTCGTCGCGCTGACCCCGGTGGCCGGGCGACTGCCGGAGCTGGTCGCCCTCGCCATGCTGGCGGTGGCCGCCGTGCTGACGGTCGCGGTGCAGACGGTCGTCGACGCCCCGCGGCGGCGGCGCGTGCGGCAGGTGGCGCTGGAGGAGCAGCTGGCCTCCGAGGCCGAGCAGACGCGGTGGCGGGGCCACCACCTGTGAGCCGGCGCCCCGCCCGTCCGACGTCGGCGACCCCGTACGAAACGTGGGGGCCGCCGACGTCGAGGGCTCAGAGCTCGGCCAGCGTGCCCGCGTACATCTTCTCGATCTCGCCGGCGAAGTTGCTCTCCACGCCCCGACGCTTGATCTTGAGCGACGGGGTGATCTCGCCGTCCTCGATGGTCAGGTCGCGCGGCAGGATGGCGACCTTCTTGATCGTCTCCCAGCGGTTGAGCTTGGCGTTGAGCTCGGCCACGTACCCCTCGACCATGGCCTTCGCCTCCGGCGAGGTGACGATCTCGGTGTAGTCGCGGCCCTCCAGGGGGGTGCCGGCGGCCCAGCCCTTGATCGCCTCCGGGTCCAGCGTGACCAGCATCGTGCAGTAGTTGCGGGCCTGGCCGATCACCACCGCCTGGGAGGTGTACGGGCAGGTCGCCTTGAACATCCCCTCGATGTGCGAGGGCGCGATGTACTTGCCGCCGGAGGTCTTGACCAGGTCCTTCTTCCGGTCGGTGATCCTGAGGTAGCCGTCGGAGTCCAGGGTGCCGATGTCACCGGTGCGGAAGAAACCGTCCTCGGTGAACGCGGCGGCGGTCTCCTCGGGCAGGTTGTGGTAGCCGCGCATCACCGGCCGGCCACGCACCAGGATCTCGCCGTCGGTGTCGATCCGGCACTCCAGGTCGCCCATCGCCTTGCCGACGGTGCCGATCCGCAGCCCGTCCGGCGGGTTGACGAAGTTGCCGGCGCTGGTCTCGGTGAGGCCGTAGCCCTCGGAGATCGGCAGGTTCGCCGCGGCGAAGAAGGTGGCGATCTCCGGGCTGAGCGGGGCGGCGCCGGAGACGAGCACCCGGATCCGGCCGCCGAGGCGGGCCTGGAGCTTGCTGAACACCAGCTTCTCGGCCACCGTGTACTTCAGCTTCAGCCCCGTCGGGAGCGGCCGGCCGGCCTGCTCCAGGGCGACCTTCTCCTTGCCGACCCGGACGCCCCAGCCGAAGATCTTCGCCTTCGCGCCGCCGCCGGCCTGCGCGGTGGTTACCGCCTTGTTGTAGACCTTCTCGAAGACCCGGGGCGCGCCGCACATCAGCGTCGGCCGGATCACCGAGAGCAGCTCGACCAGCTTGTCGACCCGGCCGTCGACGTACGTCGGCAGGCCCACGTGGATCGCCCCGCAGAGCAGGGTCTTGCCGAACGAGTGGGACAGCGGGAGCCAGAGGTACTGCAGGTCGTCGTCGCGGAGCAGCCCCACCTCGACCTGCGCCACGCCCTCCCAGCACCAGCCGCCGTGCAGCAGCTCGACGCCCTTCGGGCGCCCGGTGGTGCCGGAGGTGTAGATCAGCGTGGCCAGGTGCTCGGGACCGATCCCGGCGACCAGCATGTCGATCAGGTCGGGCTCGGCGGCCAGCGCCTGGGCGCCCTGCTCCTCCAGCTCGGCGAGGGTGAGCTGGGGGACGGCGGCGGCCGGGTCGGCGGCGCCGTCGAAGAGCACGACGTGGGTCAGCGCCGGCAGCTCGGCACCGGCGATCTTGGCGGCCTGTGCCGGGTTCTCGGCGAACAGCACCCGCGAGCCGGAGTCGGCGATGATGTAGGTCGCGTCGTCGGGCTCCGTGGTGGGGTAGACGGTGGTGGTCGCGCCGCCGGCGCACATGATGCCGAGGTCGGCGATCACCCAGTCGAGCCGGGTGTTCGCCAGGATCGCGACCGGATCCTCCAGACCGACACCGAGGCCGTGCAGCCCGGCGGCGACCGCCTTGGCGCGACGGGCCATCTGCTCCCAGGTCAGCCAGACCGGCCCGGAGTCGTCGGGGGCCGGGTGGGCGAAGGCGTCGCGGTCGGGGGACGCCGCCACGCGCTTGAGGAACATGTCGGGGATGGAACGGTACGGTACATCGAGAGCCATCGCTGTAGCCGCCTTCGGGGGGTGGAGACGTGACCACGGTCACGTCGGCGTTCGTTACCGAAGGGTATTGCCTGCGCCCGGGCATCGGCTAGCCCTGTGGATCACGGCTGGGCCACGTCTCGGAGGATGGACGCCCGGCTCAGGCGTACCGGGCCGCCTCCAGCGACCAGTCGTAGGTGGCCCGGATCCAGTTGCGCCGCGCCGTGAGGGCCGGCCGCAGGCCGTCATCGCCGGTGGCGAGCAGCGCCGCCTCCGTCGCCAGGTACGCCGAGAGGCCCTCGTTGAACCGGTCGGCCGCCGCCCGCAGGGCCGACGACTCGTCGCCGGCCGCCCGCCCCGCGGCGATCACCGCGACCAGATTGTGCACGTCCGGCTGCGCGAGGTGCTCCTTGCCGTACGAGAAGACGTCGTTGCACCAGCAGACCAGGTCGGCGGCGAGCAGGTCGAGCGCGACCAACGACGGCTCGGCGCGGTGGGTCGCGCCCGGCAGCGCCCCGGCGGCCAGCTCCGTGAGGGTGAAGCTGGGGTGGACCCCTCCGGTGTGCCGGCGCATCTGGACGTACTCGGCCAGTCCCGGCGCCCGCCCGTGCTCCCGGTTCGCCGCCTCCCAGAGCAGCGCCAGCAGATACTCCCGCACCTCGCCGACGAAGCGCAGCAGCGCCACGGGCCCGCCGGCGGCGTGGGCCCGCCGGCACAGCTCGCCCAGCGCCTCGCCGAGCGGCCCGGCCACGGTCGCGGTCGCCGCAGCGTCGGCCCGTCCCCCGTGACCGTCGAGCACGTCCAGCAGGGCGGCGACGGTCGGCGCCAGCCGGGTGGGGGAGTCGCCGAGGCCGTCCTCGTCGCAGGCGTCGTCCATCACGAACAGCCAGGAGATCAGGTCGGTGAGCAGCCGCAGCCCCTCCACCGGTCCCTCCGGGCAGGCCCGCCCGGCCAGCCCGGCGGCGTCGGCCCGGCGCAGCCGGTACAGCCGGTGCCCGTCACCGATCAGCCCGTGGCCGAGCGCCCACTCGATGCTCTCCCGCGCGACGCGTGCGGTGGCGTCGTGCTGGCGCGCGGGAAAGGGGGGTTCCCGTAGCGCCGAGACCGCAAAGGTCCGCATGGTGCCCCCTGTCGCGCCGCCCCACGGCGGGACGGCGCGGGACAGCGTACGGGAGCGGGAATCGGTGACGATCGCTGGGTCAGCCGCTCCCGCGGATCGGGCTGCGGCTGTCCGCCTACGGGGCGTCACATGCCCAGGTCGGCGCCCCGGAGTCGCTCGGCCGGTGCCGCCGGCCCGTCGATCTGCACCCGGGACACCCGCTGCCGGCCACTGAGGAACAGGACCAGCTCGCCCGGCGCCCCCACCACCCGCACCGGTTCGCCGCCCCGGCCGACGGAAAGCTCCCCGTAGCCGGGCGCCTGGACGAAGACGTCCGCCGGGAACCGGCGCAGCGCCAGCCGGGCCAGCCCGGTGCACCGCTTCCACAGCGCCGCGTTCAGCCCCGCCCCCAGGTCGCGGGGGAGCCAGCCCGGGCGGGCGCGGCGTACGTCCTCATGGTGGATGAAGAACTCCATCGTGTTGGCCAGCTCATCGGTGAGCGGGTTGCTGACCGGGCTCCACACCGGCGGCCGGCGCACCTCGTCGAGGAGGCGTGGCCAGGGGCGCGCGGCGACGCGCAGGCGCACCCGTTCGGCGTAGCCGCGCAGCGGCGGGAGCAGGATGCCGCCGGCGGCGTCGGGCCGGCGTTCGCGCAGCACCAGGTGGGCGGCGAGGTCGCGGGTGGTCCACCCCTCGTTGACCGTCGGCGCGTCCGGTCCCAGCGTCTGCATCAGGTCGACGAGCGCCTCGCGCTCCGTTCGGGCGTACCGCGGCATGCCCCGATCGTAGGCGCGCCCGGCCCACTCGGCGCGGCGAGCGGGCCGGGCGGCCGTGACGGTGGACATAGCGGTCCGGGGCGGCGGAGCTGGCTCGGACCGGTAAGGATGAGGAGGATAGGTGCGGCTTACGGCAGGGGAGAGCGTGGCGAGCAGGACAAGTCGGGACGTGCTGGTGCGGGGGCTGGCCGTCCTCGGGCGGGCTATCCGGGAGCAGCCGCGCATCTTCGCGGTCGCGGTGAGCGGCAGCGTGCTCTTCGGCGCCATGACGGTGGCCAGCGCCTACGTGGTGGGTGCCGTGGTCGGCGACGTGGTGGTGCCGGCGATCGAGCGTGGCGAGGTCGGAGTCGGCGGGCTGGCCCTGGCGGCCGTCGCGCTGTTCGGCATCAGCGTGCTGCGGGTGGCCGGCATCTTCGGCCGCCGGCTCGGCGCGGGCTACATGCAGTACCGCCTCCAGGCCGCCTACCGGCGCCGGGTCACCCGCCGCTACCTGGAACTGCCGTTGTCCTGGCACCACCGCAACGCCACCGGCACGCTGCTGTCCAACGCCAACTCCGACGTCGAGGCCGCCTGGCACCCGATCGCCCCGTTGCCGTTCGCGGTCGGCACCCTGGTGATGCTGGTCGGCGCGGTGGCCTCGCTCTTCCTCACCGACTGGGCGCTGGCCCTGGTCGGCCTCGCGGTCTTCCCGGCGCTCTTCGCGCTCAACGTCGCCTACTCCCGCCGGATGGCCCCCCGCCAGGCCCGGGCCCAGCGGCTGCGCGCCGAGGTCAGCGGCATCGCGCACGAGAGCTTCGACGGCGCCCTGGTCGTCAAGACGATGGGCCGGGAGGCGCAGGAGACCCACCGGTTCGCCGCCCGCGCGGGCGAGCTGCGCGACTCGCTGGTGGCGGTGGGGCGGCTGCGCGGCGTGTTCGACCCGCTGCTGGACACCCTGCCCAGCCTCGGCACCCTCACCGTGCTGGTGGTCGGCACGCTCCGACTGCGGCAGGGTGAGATCACCGTCGCCGAGCTGGTCAGCGTCGCCTTCCTCTTCACCGTGCTGGCGTTCCCCGTGCGGGCCATCGGCTGGGTGCTGGCCGAGCTGCCGCGCAGCGTCGCCGGCTGGGACCGGGTCCGCCGGGTGCTCGACGCCACCGGCGAGATGGCGTACGGCGACACGACGCTCGACGTGACGGACCCCCGCCCGGCCACCCTCGCGTTCGCGGGCGTGCGGTTCGGCTACGAGCCCGCCGAGGCGCACCTGCCCGGCACGGAGGTGCTCGGAGAGGTCTCCTTCACCGTGCCCGCCGGAAAGACCGTCGCCCTGGTCGGGCCGACCGGCTCCGGCAAGTCGACGATCGCCGCGCTGGCCGTGCGGCTGGTCGACCCCCGGGTCGGCACCGTCTGCCTGGACAGGGTGGACGTCCGCCGGCTGACCGCCGCCTCGCTGGCCGACACTGCCGCGCTGGTCGCCCAGGTGCCGTTCGTCTTCGACGACACGGTGCGCGGCAACGTCACCCTGGACCGGCCGGGCATCGGCGACGAGGAGGTCTGGGCCGCGCTGCGGCTGGCCGAGGCGGACGGCTTCGTCGCCGCCCTGCCCGACGGCCTCGACACGAGGGTCGGCGAGCGGGGCACCTCGCTCTCCGGCGGCCAGCGGCAGCGGCTCACCCTGGCCCGCGCGCTCGCCGGCCGGCCCCGCCTGCTGGTCCTCGACGACGCGACCAGCGCCGTCGACCCCCGGGTGGAGGCGGCCATCCTGGCTGGGCTGCGCTCCTCGGCGGGGGCGGCCGGGGTGCCGGCCGCGTCGATCCTGGTGGTCGCCTACCGGCGGGCCACCATCGCGCTGGCCGACGAGGTGGTCTACCTGGAGCAGGGCCGGGTGGTCGCCCGCGGCCCGCACGTCGAGCTGCTGGCCACGGTGCCCGGCTACGCCGACCTGGTCACCGCCTACGAGCAGGCCGAGATGGACCAGGCCAAGGACGAGACGTACGACGAGGTGGCCCCGCTTCCCTCGGGCCTGGAGATCGAGGTGGACCGGTGAGCGCGAGGAGTGCAGCGCAGCGGAGCCCCGCAGTCGTGAACGAAAGGCCAGCACCGGTGAGCGCGAGGAGTGCAGCGCAGCGGAGCCCCGCAGTCGCGAACGAAGGAGCGGGCCGGTGACCACTTCCACGGACACGGCACGGAAGGCCGAGGCCGAGGCCGCCGACGTTCCGGAGACGCCCGAGACGACATGGCAGACGCTGCGCCGCGGTCTGGCGCTCTCCCCGGAGCTGCGGGTCGGCCTCGCCGGCACGCTCGGCCTGGCCCTGGTCTACATGGTCGGCCGGGCGGCCGTCCCGGTGGCGGTGCAGCAGGGCATCGACAACGGCATCGTCGGTGGCCTGGACCTGACCGTGGTCTGGACGGTGGTCGCCGCCACCGCCGGGGTGCTGGTGGTCACCACGCTCTGCGGCTACCTGATGACGCGTCGGCTCTTCACGGTCAGCGAGACCGCGCTGGCCAACGTGCGGATCCGGGCGTTCCGGCACGTGCACGACCTGTCCATGCTGCACCAGCAGTCCGAGCGCCGCGGCTCGCTGGTCTCCCGGGTGACCAGCGACGTCGACCAGATCACCCAGTTCCTCCAGTGGGGCGGCGTGATCCTGGTGGTCAACCTCGGCCAGCTGGTGATCACCACGCTTGTCATGTTCGCGTACTCCTGGCAGCTGACCCTGGTGGTCTTCGCCGCCTTCCTGCCCGCCGTGTTCGTGATCCGGCTGCTCCAGCGCCGCCTCGCCGGGGCGTACGGGGTGGTCCGGCAGCGCACCGGGACGCTGCTCGGTGCGATCGGGGAGAGCGTGGTCGGCGCGCCGGTGATCCGGGCCTACGGGATCGCCGGGCGGACCGCCCGACGGCTGGACGAGGCGATCGACTCCCAGCGGCGGGCCCAGCAGCGGACGATCAGGATCAGCGTCCTGGGCAGTTCGGTCGGTGAGCTGGCCGCCGGGCTGGCGCTGGCCGGTGTGGTGGTGCTCGGGGTGACCCTCGGCGCCGACCGCACCCTGAGCATCGGCGAGGTGACCGCCTTCCTCTTCCTGGTCACGCTCTTCATCCAGCCGGTGCAGGTCGCCACCGAGGTGCTCAACGAGGCGCAGAACGCCGTCGCCGGCTGGCGCCGGGTGCTGGACGTGCTGGACGTCGCGCCCGACGTCGCCGACCCGGGCGAGCAGGGGCGCGAGCTGCCGTCGGGGCCGCTGGACATCCGCTTCGCGGGGGTGCGCTTCGCGTACCCGGGGGGTCCGCCGGTGCTGCACGACGTCAGCCTGGAGATCCCGGCGAAGAGCCGGGTGGCGGTGGTGGGCGAGACCGGCAGCGGCAAGACCACCTTCGCCAAGCTGCTCACCCGCCTGATGGACCCGACCGCCGGCCAGGTGCTGCTCTCGGGCGTGCCGCTGGAGCGGGTCCGGTTCGCCTCGCTGCGCTCGCGGGTGGTGATGGTGCCGCAGGACGGCTTCCTCTTCGACGCCACGGTGGCGGAGAACGTCCGCTTCGCCCGCCCGGAGTTGACCGACGAGCAGCTCTCGGCGGCCTTCACCGAGCTGGGGCTGGCGGACTGGCTGGACGGGCTCCCGTCGGGCCTGCACACGCCGGTGGGGGAGCGCGGCGAGGCGCTGAGCGTGGGGGAGCGGCAGCTGGTCGCGCTGGCCCGCGCGTACGTGGCCGACCCTGACCTGCTGGTGCTGGACGAGGCGACCAGCGCGGTCGACCCGGCCACGGAGGTGCGGCTGCAACGCACCCTGGACGCGGTGACCCGGGGGCGCACCACCCTCGCGATCGCGCACCGGCTCTCCACGGCGCAGGCCGCCGACGAGGTGATCGTGGTGGACAAGGGCCGGATCGTGCAGCGCGGGCCGCACGACGAGCTGGTCCGCGACCCGGAGTCGGTCTACGGCCTGCTCTACGCCTCCTGGCTGGAGCAGACCCGCTGAGCAGACCCGCTGAGCAGACCCGCCGAGCCGCCCCGCTGAGCAGACCCGCTGAGCCGACCCGGCGCGGGCGTCGGGCCCGTGTGGCGCGCGGCCCGGCGGCGCGCCGGGCCGCGCGGTGCTCAGCGGGAGTAGAACTCCACCACCAGCTGCTCGTCGCAGATGACCGGCACCTCGTGCCGGGCGGGCTCACGCAGCAACGTGGCCCGCAGCTCGGCCAGCTCCACCGACAGGTACGGCTGGCCGGGTCCCTCGGTGGCGTTGGCGCCCGCGGCGGCGAGCTGGAACGGCACGCTCGTGCGGCTGCGTTCCCGGACGGCCACCACCTGCCCCGGACGCAGCCGGTACGACGGCCGGTCGACCTTGCGCCCGTCGACCGTGAAGTGGCCGTGCGCGACGAGCTGCCGGGCCTGGTAGATGCTGCGGGTCAGGCCGGCCCGGTGCACCACCGCGTCGAGCCGTCGCTCCAGGAGCGCGACCAGGCTCTCGCCGGTCTTGCCCGCGCTCCGGGCGGCCTCGTCGAAGGCGCGCCGTAGCTGGGTCTCGCTGACGTTGTACTGGTGGCGCAGGCGCTGCTTCTCCAGCAGCCGCACCTGGTAGTCCGAGGTCTTGCGGCGCTGCCGGCCGTGCACGCCGGGCGGGAAGGGGCGCCGCTCGAAGTACCGCACGCACTTGCGGGTGAGGGGGATGCCGAGGGCGCGGGAGAGGCGGGCCTTGGGCCTGGGTTGGTTCACGCTGGACGTCTCCGATCCGGTGCTCTAGTCTCCAAGTTAGGTAAGGCTAACCTACGAAGGAGTCGTTCATGCGGCCCAGCCCGGCGGAGATCGTCCGCACCCTCGTCGCGGGCCGGCTGCCCGGCATCGCCCACGTCGCGCACCGGCCCGGCCCGCACCAGGTCCGGCACGTGACCGACCCGGACGGCCGGGTGCTGCTGCTCGTGCCGGTCGTCAGCGACCTCGCCGCCGCGCTGCACCCCGCCGACGGCGACTCCGACGTCGCGCTGGTGCTCGACGTGCTGGACCTGCCGCCCGCCGCCGGCGCGCCGAGCCTCGGCCGGGCCTGGGTCTCCGGCTGGGCGGCCCGGCTGGACGGCGACGAGGAGCGCCGCGCCGCGCTGGACTTCGCGGCCGTGGAGCCGGCCGGTGACCTGCTCGACGTCGGCACCCGGTTCCGGCTGCACCGCTTCGAGGTGGTCGAGGCCCGCTGGGAACGCGGCGACACCGTCCGCCGCATCGACCCCGAGGCGTACGCCGAGGCGGAGCCCGACCCGCTGCACGCCGTCGAGGCCGAGCTCCTGGCCGACCTCGCCGACCACCACGCCGACGAGGTGGCCGGGTACCTGCGCCGCCAGCTCGGCCTCGCCGACGGCGGCACCGACACCGCGCCCCGGGTGGTCCGGATCGACCGGTACGGCCTGCTGGTCGCCCACGGCCGACCCGGCGCCCGCCGGCGCGTCCGGCTGGCGTTCCCGCGTCCACTGGACTGCCAGGCGGAGCTGACCCGGCTCCTGCATCCGCTGGTCTGCCGGCACGCCCCGTCCCGGCACGCCGACCACGCCTGACCGGGTGCCGCCGCCCCGGCCGTCCAATCAGCCGGCGAAGACCTCGGCGAGGTCGCCCGTCAGGTAGCGCTGCACGGTGGGGCCGACCGCCGCGACGAGGGTCTCCGGGGCGGCCGAGGCGACCGGTTCCAGCCGGACCACGTGCCGCATCATGGCCAGCCCGATCAGCTGGCTGGCCACCAGCGAGCCGCGCAGCGGCAGCTCGGCCGGGTCGACGTCGAGCTGGTCGAGGATCCTGCGCAGCACCTGGGTGACCAGGAACTCCCGCAGCAGCCGGGCGGTCCACTCGTTGCTCACCGCCGAGCGCAGCAGGGCCACGCCGGCGGTGCCGGCCGGGGAGTCCCAGACGCCGAGGAAGGCGCGCACCAGCCGCTCCCCGAGACCCGCGCGGTCGCCCGCGAGCACCCTCGGCAGCAGCTCGGCCGGGTCGACCGGCGCGTGCATCGCGGCCAGGAAGAGCCGGTCCTTGCTGCCGAAGTAGTGGTGCACCAGCGCCGGGTCCACCTGCGCGGCGGCGGCGACGGCCCGGATCGAGGCTCCGTCGAAGCCCCGCTCGGCGAAGGCGGCGCGGGCCGCGTCGAGGATGGCCTGCCGGGTGTCCGGGTTGCCGGGTCGTCGTCCGGTCCGCCGCGCCATCGTCGCCCTTCGCTCCACCGTCGTCCCGCCGCCGGCCGCGTCGCGCCCCGCCGGCCGCGTCGGCGCCTCAGCCGCTGCGCCGCCGGAGGGTGGCCGCGGCGAGCACCAGCGCCAGCGCCGCCGCGCCGGCGACCACCGCCACGTCCCGCCACATCGTGCCGGTCGGCTCCGCGTGGGCGCCGACCTCCTGGAGCGCCTCGACGGCGTACGACAGGGGCAGCACGTCGCTGACCGCCTGCAACCAGCCCGCCATCTCGCCCCGGGGCACGAAGAGCCCGCAGAGCAGCAACTGGGGCACGACCACGACCGGCATGAACTGTACGGCCTGGAACTCGGTGCGGGCGAAGGCGCTGCAGAACAGCCCGAGCGCGACGGCGAGCACGGCGTTCAGCGCGGCGACCAGCACCACCAGCCCGCTGTGCCCGGCGGTGTCCAGCCCGAAGACGCCGTACGCGACCACGGACGCCACGACCGCCTGGACCACCGCGGCCAGCCCGAACGCGATGCCGTAGCCGAAGAGCAGGTCGAGCCTGCCCAGCGGGGTGGTGAGCAGCCGCTCCAGCGTGCCCGTGGTGCGCTCGCGCAGCATCGCGATGCTGGTCACCAGGAACATGATCACGAAGGGGAAGAAGCCGAGCATCACCAGGGCGACCCGGTCGAAGGTCGACGGCTGCCCCGGCGGGGCGGGCTGGTCGACGTACATGGCGTGGACCAGGGCGAGCAGCACCGACGGGACCACCAGCAGCAGGGCCACGGTGCGTCGGTCGTGCCGCAGTTGGCGCAGGATGCGGCCGGTGGTGGCGGCCAGGATCCGGGGGTTCACGACGCCTCCCGTCCGGCGGCGCCCGCCCTGATCAACCGCAGGAACGCCTCGTCCAGGTCGTCGGTGCCGGCGGCGGCGCGGACCGCGTCGGGGGTGTCGTCGGCGATCAGCCGTCCCTCGCGGATCAGCAGCAGCCGGTCGCAGCGGGCCGCCTCGTCCATGACGTGGCTGGAGACCAGCAGGGTGGTGCCGGCGGCGGCCATGGCGTGGAACCGGGCCCACAGGTCGGCCCGCAGCACCGGGTCCTGGCCGACGGTCGGTTCGTCGAGGACGAGCAGTTCCGGCTCCCCGACCAGGGCGCAGGCCAGCGACGCCCGGCTGCGCTGCCCGCCGGAGAGGGTGCCGACCAGTTGGCCGGTGGCCGACCCGAGCCCGACGTCGGCGACCGCCTGGTCGGCTTCGGCCCGCCCCCGGCCGTGCAGGGCGGCGAAGTAGCGCGCGTTCTCGCGCACCGTCAGGTCGGCGTAGACGCTGGGCGCCTGGGTGAGGTAGCCGACCCGGCGGCGCAGCTCCGGCGACCCGGCGGGGCGCCCCAGCACGGTCACCGAGCCGGCGCCGAGCACCTGCACGCCGACCACCGCCCGCAGCAGCGTGGTCTTGCCGCTGCCGCTCGGGCCGAGCAGCCCGGTGACCGAACCGCGCGGTACGTCCGCGCTGACGCCGTGCAGCACCCGCCGCCCGCCCCGCTCGACGACCAGGTCGCGTACCGCGATCGCCTCGTCCACCGGTGCCTCCCGGGGAAACTCATCATCCGTTGAACTCGACGCTAACGGAGACGCCCGCCGGGCCGCAACGGTCGACCCCGGTCCACCCGTACGGACCCCGGAGCGGCGGGCGGATCGGTCGGGCATTAGCCTTCGGACCCGGACAGCGGGTCCGCCAACGGGCATCAGGCGCGGCATCGGGCATTGCGCCCTGATCGGACGTACGGCACGATGGCGCCGTGGGTCACGCTGCGTCACCGGACGAGAGGTTCCTCGGCGAATGGGCGGCCCGGTTGCGGGCCGGAGCCGAGCAGCCCGTGGTGGGCATCATGCTGCGCGGCAGCCACGCCCGGCGGGCCGCCACCGCGCACAGCGACGTCGACGTCGACGTGCTGCTCGACGGCGCCCCGTACGCCGCCCGCCGGGCGTTCCTGGCCGAGCACGGGGGCCGGCTGACCCACGTGTCGGTGGCCGCCCGCGACGTGAACTCCTGGCTGACCCGCCTCGGCGAGCCCGCCGACTGGGCGTTCGGGCTGCCGGTGACGGCGCCGGCCCGGCTGCTGTGGGCGGACCCGCACTGGCGGCCCCGGATCGACCTGCCGGTGCTCTGCCATCCCGCCGGCGAGCCGCAATTGGAGGAGCTGATCGCGACGCTCGGTAAGGTGGCCGGCGCGCGCGACGCCGACGACCACCTCGGCGTCCGGCTGGCTGCCGCCGATCTGGCCCGGCTCTGCCCGTCCGTGCTGCGGCTGGCCAACCCCACGGTCCGGGTGACGTCCCGGCGGGCGGCCTTCGCCGCCGCCCTCGACCTGCCGGTGGCGCCCCCGCACTACCGGGAGGACCTGCTGCTCTGCCTCGGCCTGCGGCCCGGCTCCGTCGGCCAGCTCTGCGCCGCCGCGGCCCGTCTCGTCACCGGCGTCCTGCCGCTGGTCCGCCCGTACGCCGCCGAGGTCGCGCGGGCCGCCGGCGCGGACCTGGCCGACGCCCTGACCGACGGCCGGCTGGACCGCTACGTCGACCAGCTCACTCGGCCCGCCCACCGGCCGCCGCGCCCCCGGCGGGAGCCGTCACCCGTGCCCGCCCCGCGTGCGGGACAATGGGTCACTGTGCCCGTACCTGACGCGCCCGTGACCGGCGCCCACCCCAGTCCGCAGGAGCCCGCGGCCGACGGCGCGGTCCGTCCGTCCCGGCTCGACCCGGCCATCGCCACCCGGCTGCGCCGCACCCCCGACGGCCTGGTGGCCGCCGTGGTCCGCCAGCACGACTCGGGTGAGGTACTGATGGTCGCCTGGATGGACGACGAGGCGCTGCACCGCACCCTGACCACCGGCCGGGCCACCTACTGGTCGCGCAGCCGCCGGGAGTACTGGGTCAAGGGCGCCACCTCCGGGCACCACCAGCACGTCCGCGCGGTGGCCCTGGACTGCGACGGCGACGCGCTGCTGGTCGACGTCGACCAGGTCGGCGCGGCCTGCCACACGGGGCACCGCACCTGCTTCTTCACCGAGCTGCCGGTCGGCGGGGACGGGGCGGGTGCCCGGTGAGCGCGCAGCGCGTCACGCCCGGCGGCTCCCGCACCGACGGCGCGGTCAGCCCCGACCCGGCCACCTTCGCCGAGCTGGCCGCCCGCTGGCGGGTCGTGCCGGTCACCCGCCGGCTGCTCGCCGACGCGGAGACCCCCGTCGGCGTCTACCGCAAGCTCGCCGGCGGCCCGGGGACGTTCCTGCTGGAGTCGGCCGAGCAGGGCGCCGGCTCGGCCGGCCTGGCCTGGTCGCGCTACTCGTTCATCGGCGTACGCAGCAGCGCCACGCTGACCGAGCGGGACGGCGCTGCGGTGTGGACGGGCCACCCACCGGCCGGGCTGCCCACCTCCGGCGACCCGGTCCAGGTGCTGCGCGAGACCGTCGAGGCGCTCGCCGGCCCGGCGTTCGACGCGGCCAGCGGCATGCCCCCGCTGACCGGCGGCATGGTCGGCTACCTCGGCTACGAGCTGATCCGGCGCTTCGAGCGGCTGCCCGAGCTGACCGAGGACGACCTGGGCGTGCCCGAGCTGGGCATGATGCTCGCCACCGACTTGGTGGTGCTCGACCACTACGACGGCTCGGCGATTCTCGTCGCCAACGCGATCCTGCCGCCGCTGGCCGAGCCGGACCGGGACGCCGAGGTCACGGCGGCCTACCACCACGCGGTCGGGCGGCTCGACGCGATGACCACCGCGCTGTCCCGGCCGATCCCGCCGATGGTCTCGACCGTCGGGCGGCCCCCGGCCGGCGAGGTGCGCAGCCGTACGCCCGAGGGCGGCTACCCGAAGGCCGTCGAGGCGGCCAAGGAGGCGATCCGGGCCGGCGAGTGCTTCCAGATCGTGCTGGCCCAGCGGTTCGAGCGGGACACGCACGCCGACCCGCTGGACGTCTACCGCGTGCTGCGCACGACGAACCCCAGCCCGTACATGTACCTGCTGCGCTTCGACGGCTTCGACATCGTCGGGTCCTCGCCGGAGGCGCACCTGAAGGTGACCGGCGACGCCGAGGGGCGGCGGCGGGCGCTGCTGCACCCGATCGCCGGCACCCGGCCGCGCGGCGGCACCCCCGAGGCCGACGCCCGCCTCGCCACGGAGCTGCTCGCCGACCCGAAGGAGCGCGCCGAGCACGTGATGCTGGTCGACCTGGGGCGCAACGACCTGGGCCGGGTCTGCCGCCCGGGCACCGTCGAGGTGCCGGAGTTCGCCACCATCGAGCGCTACAGCCACGTCATGCACATCGTCTCGACCGTGGTCGGCACGCTGCGCGAGGACCGTACGGCCTTCGACGCGCTGGCCGCGACCTTCCCCGCCGGCACCCTCTCGGGCGCGCCGAAGGTGCGGGCCATGGAGATCATCGAGGAGCTGGAACCGGTCCGGCGCGGCATCTACGGCGGCACCGTGGGCTACTTCGGCTTCGGCGGCGACCTGGACATGGCGATCGCGATCCGCACCGCGCTGATGCGCGACGGCAGGGCGTACGTGCAGGCCGGTGCGGGGGTGGTGGCCGACTCCGACCCGGCCGCCGAGGACCAGGAGACCCGGAACAAGGCCGCCGCCGTGCTCGCCGCCATCGCCGCCGCCGAGACCCTCCGGCCCGCCCGATGACGGCCGCCGAGCCGGGGACGACTCCGGCCGCCGACGCGAAAGTGGGCGCGCGGCCCGGCACGCAGCGGCGCGAGCTGACGTACGCCGTGCTGCTCTGCGTGGCCGGCGCGGGCCTGGCGCTGTGGGCGTCGACCCGCACCTGGGCGGTCGAGTTGACCGCCCGGCCCACCCCGCTGCCGCCGGTACGCGACGCCCGCACGGGCGCCGGCCTGCTGCCCTGGCTGCCGGCGCTGGCCCTGGTCGGGCTGGCCGGCGGCGGGGCCGTGCTCGCCACCCGGGGACGGGTGCGGCGGCTGCTGGGCGGGCTGCTGTGCGTGCTCGGCGCGGCCGTGGCGGCCGGCGGCGGCTACGGCCTGGTCGCGGCGTTCGACGGCGAGGTGGCCCGGCAGTGGCCGGCGCTCTGCCTGCTCGGCGGGGTGCTCGCCACTGCGGGCGGGCTGCTGACGGCGCTGCGGGGGCGGCGCTGGCCGGCGATGGGCGCCCGCTACGAGCGGCGGCCCGCGGGTGACGCCGCGCCGGCCGCCCGGGGCGAGGGCGACCGGGTCACCGGCCGGCACACCACCGAGGCGTGGGACGCGCTGGACCGGGGCGAGGACCCGACGGTCAGCTGACCGGCTGGCGCTCGCGGGCGGCGGCCCGGGCCGCCGCCAGCTCCGCCACCAGGCGGTCCAGCTCGGCCCGCTGCTCGGCCCGGGCCCGGTCGGCGCAGACCGCCTCCCAGGCGTTGCCCCGCGCGGTCCGCATGCGGGCCTCGCCCACCACGGCGCGCTCGAGGGTGTGGACCACGCCGACGGCGAGCGATGCGACCGTGCGCGAGACGGTCGTCAGTCCGATGGGCTGGTGCGGCTCGACAGTGCTCATGATCACCCCGCGAGGATCGTTGGTGACGGTGGGGCAGGCGCGTCATCGAGTCTGCCCGAGGACGATGCTGGCTGGTTCACGTTTCGCCGTGGTGACCGACACGTCAACACTGCTCGCAGGCCCGCCACCAGGCAAAGGGCCGTTCGACCTTGAGGTAGGTCACAGCATCGACCGGCGTCCCCGGCGGTCGCCGGACCGGGCGGCCGGCCGCGCCCTCAGATAGGATCACGTCGATGACCCGGGGGGTGGGGGCGGGAATGGTCGGGTGTCGTTCGTCGCGGGGTGCGGTCGCCCTGCGTGACATCCCGTTCACCGGAGGTCGGCCATTATGCCCCAGCCCATCTCGTGAGGCACGCCATACCCCCGGCGGCCGTCGCCAGGTGGCGCCCCCTAGCATCGGCCCATGACACCCGGAGAGGGGAGTCCGTTGGTGACTGCTGAGCATGCGCACGCGGAGGGGGACGAGGCCGGTACGGCAGCGTCCGTAGGCGTGCTCGACGAGATCCTGGCCGGCGTGCGCGAGGACGTCGCCCGGCGCCAGGAGCAGGTTCCGCTGGAGCGGATCCGCGAACTGGCCGCCGCCGCGCCGCCGCCGCTGGACGCGTACGCGGCCCTGCGTAAGCCGGGCGTCGCGGTGATCGCCGAGGTGAAGCGCTCGTCGCCGTCCAAGGGGCGGCTGGCCGAGATCGCCGACCCGGCCGACCTGGCCGGCGACTACGCCGCCGGCGGGGCGCGGGCGATCAGCGTGCTCACCGAGGGGCGCTGGTTCGGCGGCTCGCTCGACGACCTGGCCGCCGTCCGCGCCGCCGTCCGCATCCCGGTGCTGCGCAAGGACTTCGTCGTCTCCAGCTACCAGGTGCACGAGGCCCGCGCGCACGGTGCCGACCTGGTGCTGCTGATCGTCGCCGCGCTGGAGCAGAACGCCCTCGTCGGCCTGCTGGAGCGGATCGAGTCGCTGGGCATGACCGCGCTGGTCGAGGTCCACGACGAGGAGGAGGCCGACCGCGCCCTGGAGGCCGGCGCCCAGGTCATCGGGGTCAACGCCCGCAACCTGCGTACCCTTGAGGTCGACCGCTCGGTGTTCGAGCGGATCGCGCCCGGCCTGCCCAGCAGCGTCGTCAAGATCGCGGAGTCGGGGGTGCGCGGCCCGCACGACCTCATCCGGTACGCCTCGGCGGGCGCCGACGCGGTCCTGGTCGGCGAGGGTCTGGTCACCCAGAAGAGCCCCCGCGAGGCGGTGGCCGAGCTGGTCAACGCCGGCAACCACCCGGCCACGCCCCGCCCGGTGCGCTGACCCCGCGCCGGTTCGTCAGCACCGAGAGGACGATCCCATGAGCGAGCGGAGCGAGCGAATCTTCAGGCTCAGCGCGAAGGTGCCTCATGGCGGCACGGAGCGAAGCGGAGTGCCGGCATGAGCGCCGACGTGACGGCTGCGGCCGGTCCGCTGCCCGACGCCGCCGGTCACTTCGGCCGGTTCGGCGGCCGGTTCGTACCGGAGGCGCTGGTCGCGGCGCTCGACGAGCTGGACGCGGCGCACCGCGCGGCGATGGCCGACGAGTCGTTCCGGGCCGAGTTCGGCGCCCTGCTGCGCGACTACGCCGGCACCCCCTCGCTGCTCTACGCGGCGGAGCGGTTCTCCGCCAAGCTGGGCGCGCGGGTGCTGCTCAAGCGGGAGGACCTCAACCACACGGGGGCGCACAAGGTGCGCAACGTGCTCGGCCAGGCCCTGCTGACCAGGCGGATGGGCAAGCGCCGGGTGATCGCGGAGACCGGTGCCGGCCAGCACGGCGTCGCCACCGCCACCGCCGCCGCCCTGTTCGACCTCGACTGCGTGGTCTACATGGGGCAGGTCGACACCGAGCGGCAGGCGCTCAACGTGGCCCGGATGCGGATGCTCGGCGCCACCGTCGTTCCCGTCACCAACGGCTCGCGCACCCTCAAGGACGCGATGAACGAGGCGATGCGCGACTGGGTCGCCAACGTCGACGACACCCACTACCTGATCGGCACCGCCGCCGGGCCGCACCCCTTCCCGGCGATGGTCCGCGACTTCGTCCGGGGCATCGGCGACGAGGCGCGCCAGCAGTGCCTGGACCTCACCGGCGCGCTGCCGGACGCCGTCACCGCCTGCGTCGGCGGCGGCTCCAACGCGCTGGGCATCTTCCACGCCTTCGTCGGCGATCCCGACGTGCGGCTCTACGGCTTCGAGGCCGGGGGCGACGGGGTGGAGACCGGCCGGCACGCGGCCAGCATCACCGGCGGGTCCGCCGGGGTGCTGCACGGCACCCGGACGTACGTGCTCCAGGACGCCGACGGGCAGACGTGCGAGTCGCACTCGATCTCGGCCGGGCTGGACTACCCGGGCGTCGGGCCGGAGCACGCCTGGCTGCACGACAGCGGCCGGGCGACGTACCTGCCGGTCACCGACGAGGAGGCGATGGCCGCGTTCGAGCTGCTCTGCCGCACCGAGGGCATCATCCCGGCGATCGAGAGCGCGCACGCGCTCGCCGGCACCCTCAAGATCGCGCCGAAGCTCACCGCCGAGCTGGGCCGGGAGCCGACGATCGTGGTCAACCTCTCCGGGCGGGGCGACAAGGACGTGCACACCGCCGGCGACTACTTCGGCATCCTCGACAAGGAGCAGTGAGAACGTGAGCCGGATCGGGGTGGCCTTCGACAAGGCCCGCGCCGACGGGCGGGCCGTGCTGGTCGGCTGCATGCCGGCCGGCTTCCCGACCGTCGAGGGCAGCATCGCCGCGATGACCGCGATGGTCGAGGCCGGCGTCGACGTCATCGAGGTGGAGATCCCGTACTCCGATCCGGTGATGGACGGCCCGGTGATCCAGAAGGCCAGCGACATCGCCCTCGCCGGCGGCGTACGCACCCGCGACACGCTGCGCGTCATCGAGGCCGTCGCGGCCACCGGGGCACCCGTGGTCACCATGACCTACTGGAACCCGGTCGAGCGCTACGGCGTCGACGCCTTCGCCCGGGACCTCGCCTCGGCCGGGGGCACCGGGCTGGTCACCCCGGACCTGATCCCGGAGGAGGCCGGCGAGTGGCTGGCCGCCTCGGACGCGTACGGGCTGGACCGCACCTTCCTGGTCTCGCCGTCCTCGACCGACGCGCGGCTGGCGATGACCGTCGAGCACTGCCGGGGCTTCGTCTACGCCACCGCGATCATGGGTGTCACCGGCGCCCGGGCGAAGACCTCCGACGCGGCCCCGATCCTGGTTTCCCGCACGCGGGAGGTCACCGACCTGCCGGTCGGCGTCGGGCTGGGCGTCGGCACGGGCGCGCAGGCCGGCACGGTCGCCGGGTACGCCGACGGCGTCATCGTCGGCAGCGCACTGATCCGCTGCCTGCTCGACGCGCCGGACGAGGCGTCCGGGCTGGCCGCCCTGCGCGCGCTGAGCGCGGAACTCGCCGAGGGCGTCCGCAACCCGACCCGCTGACCGACCGCCCCGCCGCCCTCCCGCCCGCTCGCCCCGGGTCAGTCGTGCGGTGCCCGGCCTCCTGTCGCGCCCCGGTGAGTGGCGGGCTGCCCGGCCTTCCGTCCCGCCCCAGTAAGTGGCGCGGTGCCCGGCCTTCCGTCCCGCCCCGGTCAGTGGCGCGGTGCCCGGTCGGCCGGCGGGGTGCTCCGCTGCCCCGGTGGGTGGCCCGCCGTCGGCGCCGGGGCGCCCGGGGCGGTGTCACGCAGCACGCCGGAGCGGCCCGCCAGGGCGTCGGTGAGCGCCGCCCGGGTGGTCGGGGTGAGCGCCTCGGGTAGCGCCGACGGGTGGTGCCAGGACGGCCGGCAGCCCCCCACCGGGTCGCCGGCCGGCCCCGACCCCCGCGTACGCGCCCGGAAGACGTGCACCAGGACGTCGGGCAGCGGCCCGGCGCGCCCGGCCGCCGGTGCCGGACCGACCTGCGCCGCCGGCGACGCCCCGTACCGCCCGGCGAGGTGGTAGAGGCCGACCAGGTCGACGACCTCGACCTCCCACCCGGTCTCGGCCCGGATGTCGCGCGTGACCGCGTGCACGGGGCTCTCGGCCGGGCGCAGCCGCCCACCGGGCAGGCCGTGGCGCTCGCCCCGGCCCTGCCGGCACAGCAGCACCCGGCCGGCGTCGTCGGTGACGACCGCGGCGACCGCCCAGGTGAGCGCGCTCATGGACAAAGAGCCTACGGCGGCGCAAACCAGAAGTCACCGGGACCGGCGGACGGTGGACCGGGGTGCCACCGGAGGGGGCCACGGCGGTAGCGTGTGCATCCGTGACTCTCGCCTCGCTGACTCCCCAGGCGGCCCTGCCCAGCCCCAGCACCGCCGTCTGGCAGCTCGGACCGGTGCCGATCCGGGCGTACGCGCTGTGCATCATCGTCGGCATCGTGGTGGCCTGCTGGGTCACCGAGCGGCGGTTGCGCCAGCGCGGCGTCGCCCCCGGTGCGGTCCTCGACATCGCGGTCTGGGCGGTGCCGGCCGGCATCGTCGGCGCCCGCATCTACCACGTGATCACCTCTCCGGAGAAGTACTTCGGCACCGGCGGCGACCCGATGAAGGCGTTCGCCATCTGGGAGGGCGGTCTCGGCATCTGGGGCGCGGTGGCCGGCGGGGCCGTCGGCGCGTGGTTCGCGGCCCGGCAGCTCGGCATCCCGTTCGGGGTGGTCGCCGACGCGCTGGCCCCCGGCCTGCCGCTGGCCCAGGCGATCGGCCGGCTCGGCAACTGGTTCAACAACGAGCTCTACGGCGGCCGGACCACCCTGCCGTGGGGTCTGGAGATCCACCGGATGGACCCGGACAACCCGGGTCACGCGCTGCGCGACGACGCCGGCAAGCCGATCCTCGAACCGGGCCTCTACCACCCGACGTTCGCCTACGAGCTGCTGTGGAACGTCGGCGTGGCCGCGCTCGTCCTCGTCCTCGACCGCAAGCTGCGCCTCGGCCGGGGACGGGCGTTCGCGCTCTACGTCATGGGCTACACGGCCGGGCGGTTCTGGATCGAGCTGATGCGCACCGACGAGGCGAACACCATCCTCGGCGTACGCCTGAACGTCTGGACCGCCGGCCTGGTCTTCCTCGGCGCCCTCGCCTACTTCGTGCGGGTGCGCGGCCCCCGGGAGTACGTCATTCCCATCGGCGCCGCCGCGACCGCGGAGCCGGTCGTCGGCTCCGACGTCTCGCAGGTCGACCTGTCCGCGAAGGAGGCCGGCACCCGGCCGGCGGCCCCGCAGGGCTACCGGGTGGTGAGCGAGGAGCAGTACCGGCACTGGCAGGAGACCGGCGAGACGCCGGCCCAGCCGGACGCCGAGGCTGACGGGCCGTCCAGTGCGGCGGACACCGACGACGACCTGCCCACCGGGTCGACCGCCGCCGGGGACGACGGCGCGCCCGCCGGGCAGACCCCGCAGGACCGGGCCGGGGCCACGGGCACCCGGCCCGCCGAGCGCGACAGCTGAGGAGGAGCACCCGATGCGTAGCGCGGTCGTGGTCGGCGCCGGGATCGGCGGCCTCGCGGTCGCCGGCGCGCTGGCCCGCTCCGGCTGGCGGGTCACCCTGCTGGAGCGTGCCGACCGCGTCCGCCCCGAGCCGACCGCCGTGGCGCTCTGGCCCAACGGCGTACGCGCGCTGCGCGCCCTGGGCCTCGGCGCCGGCCTGGAGGCGATCGCCACGGAGCTGCCCGACGGCGGGGTACGCCGCCCGGACGGGCACTGGCTGGTGCAGCCCCGCCCCACGCCGGCCGACCGGATGCCGGTGGTGGTGCACCGGGAGGACCTGCACGACGCGCTCATCGCCGGCCTGGGCGATGAGGTCGAGCTGCGCACCGGGGTGACCGTGCGGACGGTCCGCGCCGTCTCCGGGGAGCGCCCCTCGGTCGGCGACGGCCGGCACACCATCGAGGCCGACCTGGTCGTCGCCGCCGACGGCACCGACAGTGCGCTGCGCCGGCAACTCGCCCCCGAGTCCGGCGTGGTCAGCTCCGGCTGCGCCGCCTGGCGGGCGGTGATCCCCTGGTACCGGGCCCCGAAGCTGCCCGCCGACCGGCCCGTCGGCGGCGAGGTGCTCGGTGCCGGCTACCGCTTCGTGTCGGCCTCGCTCGGCGAGCGTGGCTCCTCCGGCGGCTCCAGCCGGGGCGGCATCTACTGGGTCGCCACCGCCGTCGGCGCGCCCCGCCCGGAGCCGCCGGAGACCCAGCTCGCCCTGCTCCGCCGCTGGTATGCGGGCTGGCCTGCGCCGATCGCCGACCTGCTCGACGCCACCGACCCGGCGGACCTGGTGCAGCAGGAGATCCGCGAGCTGCGGCCGCTGCCGAGGTCGTACGGCTTCCCGACCGGCCCGGGCGGGGTGGTGCTGCTCGGCGACGCCGCTCACGCCATGCCGCCGCACCTCGGTCAGGGCGCCTGCCTCGCCTTCGAGGATGCCGCCACCCTCGCCTCGCTGCTGCGCGAGTCCCGCCTGCCCGACGCGGTGGTCGCGTACGACCGGGTGCGCCGGCCCCGGGCGGCGACGGTGGTCCGGCAGACCCGCCGGATGTCGGCGGTGCTGAAGGCCCGAGGCCCCCTGGCGCTGCGCGCCCGCGACGTAGCCTTGGGCGCCCTCACCCCCCGCCTCCTCTCCACGGCCGCCACCACGGCCGCCCAGTGGCGCCCCCCAACCTGACCCGTCGGGCCGATGTGCCGCCCCGAGCGCTCGGTCAGGGGGTGACCGGGGCGGGTTCGGCGATGCAGGCGGTGCCGATGCGGCGGAAGCCGACGCGCAGGTAGACCCGGGCGATGTCCTCGCTGCCGGCCGAGAGGAAGACCAGGTCGGTGCCGGCGGCCAGCAGCTCGCGGGCCAGCGTGGCGGTGACCGCCGCGCCCAGGCCACGGCGGCGGGCGGCCGGCAGGGTGGCCACGCCGGCGATCTCGGCGACGTCGCCGACGCGCATCGCCATCCCGCTGGCCAGCGAGCCCTCGGCGGGCGTCTCCGCCAGCACGGACAGGCGCCGGCCGTCCGCGACGCGGGTCCGCTCCTCGTCGAGCGCCGCCTCGTCCAGCTCGGCCATCGCGGCGTCGCGCTGCGCGGTGCCGGCCTCGCCGGGTTCGGTGCCGGCCGCGGAGAACCCGACGGCGGCGACCGCCCGCCGCGCCGCCACGTCCGCCGCGAAGTCGGGCGCCGCCGCGTCGAGCGTCCGCAGCGGTACGTCAGTGAGGGTGCCCGGGTCGGGCAGGGCGGCCGGGTCGAGCACCATCAGCGGCGCCTCCAGCACCGCCAGCCCCGCCGAGCGGGCCACGGCCAGCAGGTCGGGGGTGGTCTCGTGCACCCATTCGAGGGCCTCGGGCAGGCCGAGTTCGCGCTGCCGCTCGCGTACGGCGGTGATGTCCGCCAGCGACGGCGCACCGGTGGCGTCGAGCCGGGGCCGGGCGTAGAACGGCCAGCCGGCGCCTTCCCTGACGAACAGTACGAGCGGGCCGTACTCCTCCGTACGCGCCGCGTCCCGGGGCACCGCGTCGTAGAAGTGCTCCAACCGGCCGAACAGGTCCCTGTCAAGAGAATCCACCGCGCGAGACTACACGTCCCAGAGTCTGGAAGGTGTGATCAATCTGCACTGGCCTTGCGCGCCGGACCCTAACGTAGACTCAATAGACCCTTGAGGGCCGACGTCGTCCCGATCGAGATCCACCCTGAGCGACGACAGGAGGCCCGGTGGCCTTTCCGTACCCTCACAGCAGCCCGAAGCAGGCCCCGCACCTCGGCCCGGGAGCGCCCGCGGCCGGGCTCTACGACCCCGCGCAGGAGCACGACGCCTGCGGTGTGGCCTTCGTGGCGGACCTGCACGGGCGGCGCTCGCACGCGGTCGTGGTCAACGGCCTCGACGCGCTCTGCCGGCTGGACCACCGGGGAGCCCGAGGCGCGGAACCCAACACCGGCGACGGCGCGGGCATCATGATCCAGATTCCGGACGCGTTCCTGCGCGCGGTGGTGGACTTCCCGCTGCCGCCCGCCGGCGAGTACGCCACCGGCCTGGTCTTCCTTCCCGACGACGACGACGCCGAGGCCCGCGCGCGCCGCGTGGTGGAGAAGTACGCGCTGGTCGAGGGGGCCGACGTGCTCGGCTGGCGGGACGTGCCGGTCGACCCGGGCGGCCTCGGCGAGACCGCCCTCGCGGCGATGCCCCGGGTGCGGCAGCTCTTCCTCGCCGCGCACCGGCTCACGGGCTCGGCGGCCGGGCCGGCCGGGTCGCCGCTGGGCGGCGTCGAGCTGGAGCGGGTCGCGTTCTGCGTGCGCAAGCAGGCCGAGCGGGAGAGCGCCGAGCGGGGCGTGCCGGCCTACTTCCCGTCGCTGTCCGGGCGGACCATGGTGTTCAAGGGCATGCTCACCCCCGACCAGCTCCCGGCGTTCTATCCGGAGCTGTCCGACGCGCGGGTGGAGAGCGCGATCGCGCTGGTGCACTCCCGGTTCTCCACCAACACGTTCCCGTCCTGGCCACTGGCGCACCCGTACCGGCTCATCGCGCACAACGGCGAGATCAACACGATCCGGGGCAACCGCAACTGGATGCAGGCCCGCGAGGCGCTGCTGCGTACCCCGAACCTGCCGGGCAACATCCGCCGGGTCTTCCCGGTCTGCACCCCCGCCGCCTCGGACTCGGCGAACTTCGACGAGGTCCTGGAGCTGCTGCACCTGGCCGGGCGGAGCCTGCCGCACGCGGTGCTGATGATGATCCCGGAGGCGTGGGAGAACGACCCCGACATGGCCGCCGACAAGCGCGCCTTCTACCGCTTCCACGCGAGCCTGATGGAGCCGTGGGACGGGCCGGCCTCGGTCGCCTTCACCGACGGCGAGGTCGTCGGCGCCGTGCTGGACCGCAACGGGCTGCGCCCGGGGCGCTGGTGGCGTACGGACGACGGGCTCGTGGTGCTCGGCAGCGAGGCGGGCGTGCTTGACCTCGACCCGGCCCGCGTGGTCGCCAAGGGCCGCCTCCAGCCGGGCAAGATGTTCCTGGTCGACACCGTCGCCGGCCGCATCGTGCACGACGAGGAGATCAAGGCGGAGCTGGCGGCCGAGCAGCCGTACGCCGACTGGCTGCACGCCGGCCTGATCGACCTGACCGACCTGCCCCCGCGCCGGCACACCGTCTACACCCACGACTCCGTACGCCGCCGCCAGCAGACCTTCGGCTACACCGAGGAGGAGCTGAAGATCCTGCTCGCGCCGATGGCGCGCACGGGCGCCGAGCCGCTCGGCTCGATGGGCACCGACACCCCGATCGCCCCGCTCTCCACCCGGCCGCGGCTGCTCTACGACTACTTCCACCAGCTCTTCGCGCAGGTCACCAACCCGCCGCTGGACGCCATCCGCGAGGAGCTGGTGACCAGCCTGGCGTCCACCATCGGCCCGGAGGGCAACCTGCTCGACCCGGGCCCGGCGAGCTGCCGGCAGATCGTGCTGCCGTACCCGGTGATCGACAACGACGAGCTGGCGAAGATCCTCTCCATCGACGAGGACGGCGACCTGCCCGGGTTCAAGGCGGTGCGGGTCTCCGGGCTCTACCGGGTCCGGGAGGGCGGCGCCGGCATCAAGGCCCGGCTGACGGAGATCTGCCGGCACGTCTCCGAGGCCATCGAGGACGGCGTACGCATCCTGGTGCTGTCGGACCGGGACTCCAACGCCGACCTCGCCCCCATCCCGTCGCTGCTGCTCACCGCCGCCGTGCACCAGCACCTCGTGCGCGAGCAGACCCGCACCCAGGTGGCGTTGATCGTCGAGTCCGGCGACTGCCGCGAGGTGCACCACGCGGCGGTGCTGATCGGCTACGGCGCGGCGGCGGTGAATCCGTACCTGGCGTTCGAGTCGGTGGAGGACATGATCTCCACCGGGGCGCTGGTCGGCGTGGAACCCGCCAAGGCCGTGCGCAACTACGTCAAGGGCCTCGGCAAGGGCGTCCTGAAGATCATGTCCAAGATGGGCATCTCGACGGTGTCGTCGTACTGCGGGGCGCAGGTCTTCGAGGCCGTCGGGCTGGACGCCAAGCTGGTCCAGCGCTACTTCCGGGGCACCCCGAGCAAGATCGGCGGGATCGGGCTGGACGGCATCCACGCCGAGGTCGCCGCCCGGCACGCCGTGGCCTGGCCGGCGCCGGGCGCCGTGGCGTCCGACCGGCTGGAGGTCGGCGGCGAGTACCAGTGGCGCCGCGAGGGCGAGCTGCACCTGTTCAACCCGGAGACGGTCTTCCTGCTCCAGCACGCCACCCGCAGCCGCCAGTACGACGTCTTCCGCCAGTACACGGCCAAGGTCGACGAGCTGGCCGCCGCAGCCGGCTCGCTGCGCGGGCTGTTCACCCTGCGTACGGGCGTGCGGCCCCCGGTGCCGCTCGACGAGGTCGAGCCGGCCAGCGAGATCGTCAAGCGGTTCGCCACCGGCGCCATGTCGTACGGGTCGATCTCGGCGGAGGCGCACGAGACCCTCGCCATCGCGATGAACCGCCTCGGCGGCAAGTCCAACACCGGCGAGGGCGGCGAGGACGTCGACCGGCTGCACGACCCGGCCCGCCGCTCGGCCGTGAAGCAGATCGCCAGCGGCCGGTTCGGGGTGACCAGCGAATACCTGGTCAA
Organism: Micromonospora sp. CNZ303; assembly: GCF_004345505.1. NCBI lineage: Bacteria > Bacillati > Actinomycetota > Actinomycetes > Micromonosporales > Micromonosporaceae > Micromonospora > Micromonospora sp. CNZ303. The sequence goes on from NZ_SLVT01000009.1 coordinate 218,726, forward strand.
CGCCGACGACCTCCAGATCAAGATGGCCCAGGGCGCCAAGCCCGGCGAGGGCGGGCAGCTGCCCGGCAACAAGGTCTGGCCGTGGATCGCCCGCACCCGGCACGCCACCCCGGGCGTCGGCCTGATCTCCCCGCCGCCGCACCACGACATCTACTCCATCGAGGACCTCGCGCAGCTCGTCCACGACCTGAAGTGCGTCAACCCGTCCGCGCGGGTGCACGTCAAGCTGGTCAGCGAGGTCGGCGTCGGCACCGTGGCGGCGGGCGTGGCCAAGCTCAAGGCCGACGTCATCCTGATCTCCGGTCACGACGGCGGCACCGGCGCGTCCCCGCTGAACTCGCTCAAGCACGCCGGCACCCCGTGGGAGCTGGGACTGGCCGAGGCGCAGCAGACGCTGCTGCTCAACAAGCTGCGCGACCGGGTCACCGTGCAGGTCGACGGCCAGCTCAAGACCGGCCGCGACGTGCTGGTCGCGGCGCTGCTCGGCGCCGAGGAGTTCGGCTTCGCCACCGCGCCGCTGATCGTCGAGGGCTGCGTCATGATGCGCGTCTGCCACCTCGACACCTGCCCGGTCGGCATCGCCACCCAGAACCCGGTGCTGCGGGAACGCTTCACCGGCCGGCCGGAGTTCGTGGAGAACTTCTTCCTCTTCCTCGCCGAGGAGGTCCGCGGCTATCTGGCCGAGCTGGGCCTGCGGTCGATCGAGGAGGCCATCGGCCAGGCCGAGCTGCTCGACGTGGCCCCGGCGATCGCGCACTGGAAGGCCGGCGGGCTGGACCTGACCCCCGTGCTGCACCTGCCGGAGCTGCCGGCCGGGGCCGCCCGCCGGGGCGTACGGGCCCAGGACCACGGGCTGGAGCTGGCGCTGGACAACGAGCTGATCGCCCTGGCCGGGCCCGCGCTGGCCGACGGTACGCCGGTGCGGGTGGAGGTGGCGGTGCGCAACGAGCACCGCAGCGTCGGCGCGATGCTCGGCGGCGAGGTGACCCGCCGCTTCGGCGGGGCCGGCCTGCCCGCCGACACGATCGAGTTCACGCTGCGCGGCACCGCCGGCCAGTCGTTCGGCGCGTTCCTGCCGGGCGGGGTCACCCTCCGGCTGCACGGCGACGCCAACGACTACGTGGGCAAGGGCCTCTCCGGCGGTCGGCTCGTCGTGCGGCCCGACGCCGCCGCCCCCTTCCTCGACGGCGAGGCCGAGCCGGGGCAGCGGGCCGAGGACCAGACCATCGCCGGCAACACCATCCTCTACGGGGCCACCGCGGGCGAGCTGTTCCTGCGCGGCCGGGTGGGGGAGCGGTTCGCCGTACGCAACTCGGGCGCGGTGGCCGTCGTCGAGGGCGTCGGTGACCACGGCTGCGAGTACATGACCGGCGGGACCGTGGTGGTGCTGGGTCCGACCGGCCGCAACTTCGCCGCCGGCATGTCCGGCGGCATGGCCTTCGTGCACCGACTGGACCGCCGCCGGGTCAACGCGGAGCTGGTCGACCTGGCGCCGCTGTCCGGGGAGGAGCAGGCGGTGCTGCACGAGCTGGTGCAGCGGCACTTCGCCGAGACCGACTCGGCGGTCGCCGAGGGGCTGCTCAAGCGCTGGCCGGAAGCGGTGGCGGAGTTCACCGCCGTGGTGCCCCGGGACTACCGCCGGGTGCTGGAGATCATGCGGGCCGCCGAAGCCGCCGGCCGCGACGTCGACGACGCGGTGATGAGCGCACTCTCCGTGCCCGCCGCGAAGTCCGTGCCGACCCTGCCCGCCGCGCGGGTGACGGTCCAGGAGGTGGCTCGTGCCTGACCCGAACGGTTTCCTGCGCTACGACCGGCGGCTGCCCGCCCGCCGCCCGGTGCCGGTGCGGATCAGCGACTGGCGCGAGGTGTACCCGCCGGCAGGCGAGGAGCTCATCCGCGAGCAGGCCACCCGCTGCATGGACTGCGGCATCCCGTTCTGCCACGACGGCTGCCCGCTGGGCAACCGCATCCCGGACTGGAACGACCTGGTCCGCACCGGGACCTGGGACGCCGCTGTCGAGTCGCTGCACGCCACCAACAACTTCCCCGAGTTCACCGGCCGGCTCTGCCCGGCGCCCTGCGAGGCGGCCTGCGTGCTCGGCATCGGTGGCGGGCAGCCGGTCACCATCAAGCAGGTCGAGGTGGAGATCGCCGACGCGGCCGTCGCCCGGGGCGGCCTGCTGCCGCGCCCGGCACCGGCGCCGACCGGACGCTCGGTCGCCGTGGTCGGCTCCGGGCCCGCCGGCCTCGCCGCCGCGCAGCAGCTCGCCCGCGCCGGTCACGCCGTCACGGTGTACGAGCGCGACGACGCGATCGGCGGCCTGCTGCGGTACGGCATCCCCGACTTCAAGCTGGAGAAGGTCCACATCGACCGGCGCCTGGCCCAGCTCGCCGCCGAGGGGGTGCGCTTCCGCACCGGGGTGAACGTCGGCGTCGACGTCACCGCCGAGCAGTTGCGCGCCGAGCACGACGCGGTGCTGCTCGCCTGCGGCGCGTTGCGGGGCCGGGACACCCCCGAGACGCCGGGGCGCGGGCTGCGTGGCGTACACCAGGCGATGGACCACCTCGTCGCGGCCAACCGGGTGGTCGCCGCGGCGGCGGGCGGCCGGCCCGCCACGGCGGTGCTGCCCGACGGCAACCCGATCGACGCGGCCGGCAAGCACATCGTGATCATCGGTGGCGGCGACACGGCGGCGGACTGCCTGGGCGTGGCGCACCGCCAGGGCGCGGCCGGCGTACACCAGTTGGACCTCTACCCGCAGCCGCCGCAGGCGCGCGACGAGGCCCGGGACCCGTGGCCCACGTGGCCGTGGCTGCTGCGCAGCTACCCGGCGCACGAGGAGGGCGGCGAGCGGGTCTTCGCCGTCGCGGTCCAGGAGTTCGTCGACGACGGCACCGGCCAGGTGCGGGCGGTGCGGATCGCCGAGGTGACCGTGGAGAAGCGGGACGGCCGGCGCATCGTCACCCCGCTGCCCGGCTCGGAGCGGGAGTTGCCGGCCGACCTCGTGCTGCTGGCGATCGGCTTCGAGGGCACCGAGGAGCAGCCGCTGCTCGACCAGCTCGGGGTCTCCCGCAACGCCCGTGGCGCGATCGACGCCCGGCCCGACTGGCAGACCGCCACCGACGGCGTCTTCGTCGCCGGCGACATGCACCGGGGGGCCTCGCTGATCGTCTGGGCGATCGCCGAGGGCCGCGCCGCGGCCGCCGCCATCCACGCCCACCTGGGCGGGACGGGCACCCTGCCCGCCCCGGTGGACCCGGCCCGCCAACCCCTGGCCGCGCGCTGAGCCCATCGCCCGCGACCGCCGGTGCCCGCCCGGAGATCCGGGCGGGCACCGGCGTACCGCTCAGCGGGTCAGGAGCTGGTGCGACTCGCGGAGCTTGGCCCAGGACCTCGGCTCGGCGGGCGGGCCGGCCTTGCGGGCCGCGTCGGGCACGTCCGGGCGGCCGGGGGTGAGCAGCCAGGTGGTGAAGAAGTCGTCCAGGTCCAGACCGGAGATCCGTTCGGCCAGGGCCTGGAACTGGGCGGTGGTGGCGTTGCCGTGCCGGTGCGCGGCCGTCCAGGCCGGCAGGAGTGCGAAGAACGCCTCGTCGCCGATGGCCAGCCGCAGCTGGTGCACGGTCATCGCGCCCCGGTCGTAGACCGCGGCGTCGAAGATCCTGCCCGGTCCGGGCGCGCCCGGCGGCACCTGCCAGAACCCGTCGTCGGCCGGGTAGCTGGCGTACGTGAAGTCGAACAGCTCCTGCGCGGTGCCCTCGCCCTGCTCCTCCGACCAGAGCCACTCCGCGTACGAGGCGAAGCCCTCGTTCAGCCAGATGTCGCTCCAGTCCGTCAGCGAGACCGAGTTGCCGAACCACTGGTGGGCCTGCTCGTGCACCACCACGTAGGTGTTGGCGCCCCGGCGCCAGAAGCCCGGCCCGTACACCGGGCGGGTCTGCGTCTCCAGGGCGAAGCCGATGCCGTCGACGGGCCCGGCCACGCCGCCCTGCGCCTCGAACGGGTACGGCCCGAAGATCCCGCTGCACCACTCGACGACCTCGGCCGTGCGCCCGATGCTGGCCCGCGCGGCCGGCCCCAGCTCGCCGAGGCCGGCGCTGTACGCGTTGACCACCGGCTGCCCGTTCGGCGCCGTGTCGGTGACGATGTCGTACTGGCCGATGGCGAGGAACGACAGGTAGGTGGCGGTGGGTGAGGTGGTCCGCCAGCTCCACCGGGTGCGGTTGCCCGCCTCGGCCAGCGGCGGGCGGGGCTGGACGCCGTTGCTGATCACCTCGACGCCGGTCGGCACCGAGACGGAGACGTCGAAGGTGGCCTTGTCCTGCGGGTGGTCGTTGCTGGGGTACCACCACCAGGCCGACTCCGGCTCGTTGACCACCATCGCCCCGTCGGCGGTGCGGGTCCAGCCGGTGTAGCCGCCGACCAGCGTCTCCGACGGCACGCCCGAGTAGCGCACCACGATGGTGAGCTGCCTGCCGGCCGTGATCGCGCGGCGCGGGGTGACCACCAGCTCGTGCACGCCCTCCCGGGTGGCCGTGGCCTGCCAGCCGTCGACCCGCACCGACTCGACGTCGAGCAGGAAGTCCAGGTTGAACCGGGACAGGTCCTCAGTGGCCCGGGCCAGGATGGTGGTGGGTGCCGGTGAGCAGGTCGGTCGCCGGGTCGTAGCGCAGCCGGACGTCGTAGTGCTGGACGTCGTAGCCGCCGTTGCCGTAGTCGGGGAAGTAGCTGTCGCCCAGTCCCGGGCCGCCGGGTTGCGGTGCGGCGGCGGGGACGGGCCGGCCCAGGGCCGGTGGGGCGGCCTGGCCGGGGGCGCCGGCGACCAGGCCGCCGGCGGTGGTGACGGTCAGGGCGGCGATGGCCGCCGTGAGAGCGCGTCGCACGGGGTGGACTCCCTCCGTCGGGGTGTACGCACCGGCCAACCTAATCGACGATCGTGAACCTGTTGGTCCCGTCGTCCGATCTGACCCATTCCATTGATCTGAATGTTTCGATAGCATTACCGCCTGGTAACAAGCCCCCGTCCCTGGCCACGCGCGCGGTCACCGGGCCCACCACCCCCTGTCCCGTGGAGGTCCCCTCATGCCCCACCGCCCGCTGGCCCGTGCCCTCGCCGCGCTGGTCGCCCTGTCCACCGCCGCCCTCGGCGCGCTGCTCGCCCCCGGTACCGCCCAGGCCGCCGCAGCCGTCAACTACGTGGCCCTCGGCGACTCCTACTCCTCCGGCGTCGGCGCCGGCCCGTACGACCCGTCCACCTGCCTGCGCAGCCAGAAGTCGTACGCCCCGCTGTGGGCCGCCGCGAACGCGGTCACCAGCTTCACGTTCCCCGCCTGCGGCGGCGCCGTCACCTCCGACGTCATCAACAACCAAGTCGGCTCCCTGAGCGCCAGCACCACCCTGGTCACCATCACCATCGGCGGCAACGACGCCGGCTTCGCCGACGTGATCACCAGCTGCCGCTTCGGCAGCACGTCGAGCTGCACCAACGCCGTCAACGAGTCGAAGGCGTTCGCCACCACCACGCTGCCGGGCCGGCTGGACGCCACGTACGCGGCGATCCGGAACCGGGCCCCGAACGCGCGGCTGATCGTGCTCGGCTACCCGCGACTGTTCGAGACCGGCTCCTGCGGGCTGCTGGCGATGAGCACCTACAAGCGGACCATCCTCAACGAGGCCGCCGACGTGCTCGCCACCGTCATCTCCGGCCGGGCCGCCGCGGCCGGCGCCACGTTCGCCGACACCCGCCCCTACTTCGCCGGCCACGGGGTCTGCGCGGCCGACCCGTGGATCCGTGATGTCAGCGGCGTCATCGAGGCGTACCACCCCGACGCCGACGGCTACCGGTACGGCTACCTCCCGGCCCTCAACGCCGTCACCCGCTGACCGCCCCACATGTAAGGAAGGTGCCCTTCCTATCGCTCTAGCGATAGGAAGGGCACCTTCCTTACACCTCAGCCGACGCGCCCGGCTTCGTCACTGTCCGGTGTCGCCGGTGTCCGTTAGGGTCCTTGTGGATCAGGTGGGACGACAGCGACGGGAGCGAGAAGTGGGCAGGCTCGCGTCGGCGTACGGGCAGGCGGTCGCCGCCCACCGGGCCGCCCGCGTCCACCTCGAAAACGCCCGCGCCGCGTGGCGTGCCGCGCCACCGCCCGCCCCACCGGCGGCCGACCCCGACCTGGTCGCGCGGCTGGCCCGCGTCGGCGGCGCGCTCGCCGCCCCCGCCCCGGGCACCCCGCTGACCGGTACGCCCCGGCCGGTCCGCCTCGGTGAGGCGATCACCGCTGGCGGCGGGTTCCCCGTGCTGGTGCCCCTCGGCGGCGGCCATCACCTGTCCGTCGACGTCGACGCCCGTGACCCGCGTACCGCAGCGCTGCTGCGGGCCGTCGTCCTGCGGATGCTGGCCACCGCGCCGCCCGGTGGGCTGCGGGTCGCCGGGCTCGACGCCGCCGCCCTCGGGGCCACCTTCGGACCGCTGCGCCCGCTGGTCGACGCCGGGGTGCTCGACCCGCCCGCCACCACCGAGGCGGAGGTGGCCGCGCTGCTCGACGACGCGGAGCGGCACGCCCGCGCCGCCCGTAACGGCGACCGCGTCGACCAGGAGCTGTTGCTGGTGGTGGCCGCGTCCGCCCCGTCGCCCCGGGAGGCCGCCCGGCTCGCCGCGCTCACCCACGCCGGCCCGGCCGCCGCCGTCTGCGTCCTGGTCGGCGGCTGGCCGTCCGGGCCGTCGGCCACCCCACCGCCGCCGCTGGGCACCACCACCGCGCTGCGCCTGACCCCCGACGGGTACGCCCACGTCGGCGACCCGCCCGGCGCGCCGTTCAGCCCCGACGGCAGCGGGCTGGCCGTGCCGGTGCTGCTCGACGGCGATCCGCCGCCGGCGGCCGTGTCGGCCCTCGCGGAGCACCTCGACGCCGCCGTCCGCCGCCAGGCCGCCGTGGGCTTCACCGAACTGCTGCCCCCGCATCGGTGGACGGAGTCCGGCCGAGCCGGCCTGCGTACCGTGGTCGGGCGCGCCGGCCGGGACGCCGTCGCGGTCGCCTTCGACGACGCCACCCCGCACTGGCTCGTCGGCGGGCGCACCGGCGGCGGCAAGACGGTCTTTCTGCTCGACGTCCTCTACGGGCTGGCCGCCCGCTACTCCCCGGCCGAGCTTCAGCTCTACCTGCTCGACTTCAAGGAGGGCGTGAGCTTCACGGAGTTCGTGCCGACCGAGCGCGACCCCGCCTGGCTGCCGCACGCCCGCGCGGTGGGCATCGAGAGCGACCGCGAGTACGGCGTCGCCGTGCTGCGCGAGCTGCGCCGCGAGCTGAACCGCCGGGCCACCCTGCTCAAGCGGCACGGCGTCACGAAGCTCGCCGACCTGCCCGCCGACGTCGCGGCCCCCCGGGTCGTGGCGGTGGTCGACGAGTTCCAGGTGCTGCTGGCCGGCCGGGACGCCATCGCCCGCGAGTCGGTGGACCTGCTGGAGGAGTTGGCCCGCAAGGGCCGCTCCTACGGGGTGCACCTGGTGCTGGCCAGCCAGAGCACGACCGGCATCGAGGCCCTCTACGGGCGGGCCGAGGCCGTCTTCGGGCAGTTCGCCCTGCGGGTGGCGCTGCCCGGAGGCGGCGGCGTGCTCGACCGCGACAACCCCTCCGCCGCCACCCTGAGCGTCGGCACGGCCGTGCTCAACACCGCCGCCGGGGCCGCCGGCGCCGACTCGGTCGTCCGCTTTCCCGATGCGCATGCCGAATCCGGCGTGCTGGCCCGGCTGCGCCACGAGCTGTGGCAGGCTCGCCCGGCGGGTGCCCGTCCGCCGTCGGTGTTCCGGGGATACGAGGGTGCCCGCGTCGAGGACGACACCACGTTCGCCGGTCTGCGCCCCGGCGGCCGGCGTCCCCTGGCGCTGGTCGGCCGCACCGTCGACATGGACGGCACGTCCGCGCTGTTCATGATGGACACCAGCCCCGGCCGGCACCTGGCCGTCGTGGGCACCGCCGTCACCGCCGCCGAGGTGCTGCGCGCGGCCACCCTCAGCCTCGCCCGCCAGCACGGCCCCGGCGAGGCGCGGTTCCTGCTCGCCCCCCTCGTGGCCGCCGCCGACCCGGCCGTCGACGACACCGTCGCCGCGCTCGTGGCCGCCGGCCACACCGTGGAACGCCTCGACGCGCACGCCCTGCGCGACCGGATCGTGGCGCTGGCCGCGCCCCCGCCCGGCCCAGCGGCGTCGACCGTCCCGGTGCCCGCGACCAGCCCGGCGACGTCGACCAGTGCGGGGCTGGCCCGCAGCTACCTGGTCGTGTTCGGGATGGACGCCGCCTCCGCCGTGCTCGCCGCCGCTGATCCGGTGACGTTCCGTTCCGCCCACGAGGACCTGCGTGCCCTGCTGCGTCAGGGGCCGGGGCGGGGCGTGCACCTGCTGGGCTGGTGGCGCGGCCTGCGCCGGCTCGCCGACGACCTCGGTGGCACCCAGAACCGGGACGACGTGGCCTGTCTGGTCGCGCTGAACGTGACCGGCGCCGAGCTGGGGCTGCACCTGGGCGTGCACGATCTGGCCTACGAGCCGCGCGCCGACCGGGCGCTGCTGGTCGACCGGCACGACCAGCGGGTACGCCTCATCGTGCCGTTCACCCGCGACGGGCACCCGCCGGACGGAGGGAGCTGAGTGTCCACCTTCGAGGACTACGCGGCGCTGGCCCGTCATCTCGCCGCTCAGCGGCAGGCCGGCGAGCAGGGTGCCGCCGCCGAGTCGGCCCGCCAGCGGGACCTGCACGCCGCCGTCGACTACCTCGACCGCCGGCTCACGGCGCAGGGGCAGCGCCTCGACCAGATCGGCCACACGATCGGCAGTCCACCCCCGCCCTCCGACCAGCCCGCCCCCGGCGCCCCACCGGGCGGCCCGGTTCCGGCTGGACCGACGTCGGGCGGCCCGGTGGCGACTGCGCCCACCTCGGGCGGCCCGTCGGCCGTCGGGGTGCCGTCGGCCGGGCGGCCCCACGGGTTGCCGCCACCGGGGACGGGATCGATCGGCGGCGCAGCCGCCGTGCCGGGGCGGCCGGGGGTCGGGGCGTACCCCCAGGGGAGCCCGGGGGAGACGGCGCTGGCGGTGCCGGGCGGGGTGCCCACGCCGCGCGCCGGGGAGCTGGACCCGGCGGCGGAGCTGGAGTCGGCGCGGCGCTGGGCCGACGAGGCCGACCGGCTGGGCCAGCAGGTCGAGCTGCTGGCCCAGCGCCCGGCGCTCCTGCCGAGCTGGTCACCGATGGCCCGGGCGCTCGCCGTCTATCTCGGCTGTGCCGGCGTCGGCGTGCTGCTGATGCTGGTCATGGTGCTCGCCTCCGGCGTCGGGGCGCTCGGCCTCGGCACGCTCTACACGTGGATGTGCGCCGGGTTGCCCGCCGTGTCGCTGATCGCCGGGTGGCTCATCCTCGGTCGCTGGGGCACGCCCGCCGTGGTCGTCGGCACGCCGCCGCGCTACCCCCTGCTGGGCATCCTGGTCTGCTTCCTGGCAGTCCCGCTGGCCTACTGCGGCTACCTGCTGATGTTCCGCGCCCTGCGCTGACGCCGCGCTGTCGCGCCGGGCGGCGGTCTCGGTGGCGGCGAGGAAGGCGTCCAGCTCGGCGGGGGTGAGCCCCTCGTCCTCCAGCAGCGCCAGGAGCAGCACCGTGCCGGCGGTCACCCCTCCGGCGGTGCCGGGCGGCGGCGGGCGCTCGCCCAGGGCAGCGCCGAGCAGCGTCTCCGCCAGCGTCGGGTCGACGTCCACGCCGGTCAGGTCGTAGCGTTCCCGGGCCGCCGCGACGAACCTGATCAGCGGCGCGCGGTCCTGCCCGGCGACGAACCGGCGGCGCGCGGCCACCAGCAGCGCCCCGGCGAGCAGGTCGGCGTAGCGCAGCCACTGCGGCTCGGTGAAGCGCCGCAACCGGCGGTCGTGCCGGCCGAGCCGCCCGTCGAGCAGGCTCCGTAGGGCGGTCGTCGGGTCGTCGGTCATGGACGATTCCACCTTCCTCGGTCTTGTCGGCTGCGCGGCAGGCCCGCTCCGGCCCGCCGGTCGTGCCCTCTGGCGTTGGCGACGACCAGGTCGGCGGCGGCCCGTGCCCCCTGTGCCGTCGCCCGTGCGGTCGCTGATGCGTCCGCCCGCGCTGGAGCGACCCGCCGGGGCGGCAGCGTGGGTGCCGGCTCCGGTGTGCCGGCCAGGGCCGCCGCCCACCGGTCGATGGCCCGGCCGCCGTGCGCCAACCGCGCGGCCACCAGGTCCAGCCGGGCCACGGCCGCCCGGAACCGGCCCGCCGCGGCCAGGTCGCTCGGATCGCGCGCCGCGCCGGGCCGCTGCGGCAGGGCGCCCCCGCCCGTAAGGTCGGAACGCTCCCGGTGGTGGCTGCGGCGGATCCGGTCCTCGGCCGCCGCCAGCCACCATCGGGTCCTGGCGGCCTCGGCGGCGGCCCGGTCCGCGTCGGCGCGGGCCGCCCGCAGCCCGGCGAGCAGGTCACCGGCGCTGCCGGAACCGGCCCGGGCCACGCCGAGCCCGGCGTGCACGAGGCTCAGCGCCCGCCAGCATTCGGTCACGGCATCCTGCCAGGGCAGCCGCCGGCCGGGCGGTCCCGCGCCGTGCAGCAGCCCGCCGGCCCGGTCGGCCGCCGCGATCGTCGCCAGCCAGGCGTCCCGAAGCCGGTCGACGGCACGCGCGTGCCCTGGCAACTCCGGTGGCGCCGCTTGGCCTCGGGGCGCCGGCAGCACGGGCGACGCCGGGCGGATCGGCGGCGGGGCGTCGCGCCGGTCACGGAGCCGGGCCCGCGCGGCGCGCTGCACGTCGCAGGGGCCGGGCCGTCCGCACCTGCGGCAGATCCCGGTGTACGCCTCCGTGTCGTGCTCGACCACCGTCCGCCGCGCCTCGACCAGCTCGCGCAGGACGTGGTGGCGCAGCTCGTCAGCGTTCACAGGGCGACCCTGGCGTGCTTGACCAGGCGGGCGAAGCTCACCTCCGGGCACGGGTACGGCTCGCCGCACCCGCACATCCAGCGCGTCACGGGCCGGGGCGGGTGGGCGAACAGCACGTCGTCCGCGTCCTCGACGTCCTGCGCCGACGCGAATAATCGCCCGGCGGCGGGTGACGTGTCGTTCTGCGATGGCGCGTGGTCGTCCATCGGTACGTTGCCGGCGGGTGGGTCTGGTTCGTGGGGCACGAGGGTGTCTCCCGTCCGTCGCTGGCGGTGCGGAATCCAGCCGGGGCCGCGTGCGGGCGGCCACGGCACGCCCGGCCGACCGGGGGGATCGACCGGCCGGGCGCTCTGTGCGGTGGGGAAGAACCAACTCCGGTTTGCAGACCTGGGAGCCGGTCAGGGGGAGCCTATATAACAAGTGATGTACGCGCAAGGCTGACTTCGTATTGGTTGCTATACACGGCTCGCTCGTGATCGAATGGAGGTGCAGACCTGGGAGACACACATGCCCGCTAAAGCAAAGTGGGCGCAGATCGCCGACGGCATCCGCGCTCAGATCCAGTCCGGCGAGCTGTCGCCGGGCGACAAGCTGCCGTCGACCTCCGAGCTGTGTCGTCAGCATGACGTCTCGGCCATCGTCGTTCGGCAGGCAATTAACGCGTTGAAGATCGAGGGCCTGGTCGAAGGCGTCGGCGGTGTGGGCGTCTTCGTCGTGGACGAGTGACGTCCGCACGTGTGGTGCGGCACTGCCACCGCTGAGCGACCCGGGCCGCATTGTCGGACTTCCCGTAGATCTTGGCAGCTTTCGGCCCTCAGCGGGGCAACGTATCGCCAAGATCTAGCCGCCGGCCTTGCTTCAGGTGATCGCACGGTCGCGCTCGGTGCGCTGATCTCGTACTCTCCTCTGTGGTCGTGGCTCGTGCGGGGGCGCGACGGTCATTCGTGGTGTTCGGGGGAGGGCACGTGAGCGCAGCGGAGATGATCGCCAGGTTGGCGGCGGCGTCGCAGAAGCTGGACGAGGCAAAAGCGAAGACGGCGGCGGCTGCCCAGGACGCGGCCGAGGCGCGGCAACTCGTCGCGGGCGCGTTGCAGGGCATCGGTGCCGGGCCGCTGATCGGCATGATCGATTCGTACCGCGAGGCGCTGATGCGGGCCGCGCAGGGCAGCGAGCCGGCCAAGCAGCAGGTCCAGGAGACGATCGCCAAGGTGCATGCGCTGGGAAACTGAGCACGGGTGGTGGCGGCGGTACAAGTCAGCCACCCGTTGTCGCGAGACCCGTGATTCGGCCGGCGATTCCGCGAAGGCTTGACGCCGGTGCTCGCGGGCAGGCCGCTCCTCCTGCTCGCCCGCGTGAACGCCTCTCCAGCGAGTCGATCGCCTGGTGGACATCAGCAACGGCGGCGGCGTATGCGACGTTTCAAGAGTTCCTGCCGCCTGTGGTGAAGGCGTTCGCCGGCACTGTCCTGGCTGCCGCCACATCTGTCGGCTCGTACAAGGCATGGCAAGCAAAGCGGAAAGATCGGAGTGGTGGCGATGAAGATCGATGACCGTGTCGAAGTGCTGGTCAGATCTGTCCTGGATGCGGCGGTCCACAAGGATGCCGACCGCCTTGCTGCCGCAACAGCGTCGCTCGGAGACGAGGCAACCGTGACGAAGGCTGTGGAACTCAGCCTCGCGGTAGCGGCTGCCGTGCTCTTCGAGGTTCATGAGGGCTCGCCCTCGGCCGACCAGATCACGGAGATCTCCCGCACGATTGCGGAGCAGGAACAGTGGAGCGGGATCCGAGCTGCTGAGGTCGATTTCCTGCTGCGAGCGATATCGACCGGAAGCCCGGTGGTGGCGGGGAGTGGGTCGGCGTCGGCCGCCGTCCCATTTGTGGTTACGGCGAACCTGCTGGCCGCTGCTTCCCAGCCGGATGAGGGCGAGTGGTGGTTCAACTATCTGGACAAGGTGGAGGCGGCGATCGAGGCGGCGGGATGAGCCGGGCGTCCGAGCCGGTGACGCGTGACGGTGGGGTGCTGGACGGGTTCCACATCCGGCAGGTGCCAGGTGACATCGGCACCGAGGTCTCCGACTTCGCCAGCGAATGGGACGACGTCCGGTTCGCCACGCGGGTCTGGGAGCGGCAGACCGACGACGGTCACCAGGTCGACCTGCGCGTACACGTCATGCGGGGCGAGCGGCTGTCCGACCTCGCCGCGCTGCGCGACTTCCTCACCGAGTACCACGAGCGCGACCCTGACGACTGGCCGTTGACCGAGTTCATGCGCGGTGACGCTGCGGGACTTCGTGACGACTCCCAGGCGTTCTGGCTTGCTGAGCCTGGCGTCGCCGTCAACGTGCTGGTCGCCGCCGACCTGGCGGACGAGGGGCAGCTTCTGGCAACGGCGCTTGCCGTCGTGGCGGTATCAAATCAGGATGATCCCGCCAGCGCAGGCGTCGAACGACTGGCCCCAGTGCGTCCACCAGCGGATTAAGGTCAGCGGTGCCGAGGTGCGTCTGGTGTCGGCGTCCGGTGATCGGCTTCTCCGACGGGCAATGTCCTGTTCGGGATGGGCTGTCACGGCAACGGGGATGCTGTAGGGCACCCGCCGCCGGGAAATCACACGACAACTGTCGTGAGGTGCCGGAGGATCTCCGGTGATGTTCGCTGTTCTCCTCCGCCGAGCGCGCCCGCCGTCGCCTCTCGCCGGCCCGCTCGCTGCCCAGTCACTCCTTCTCGCCCTCGGTGAGGGCACGTTCATGACGGGCTCGGCGGTGTTCTTCACCCAGATCGTCGGGCTGTCCGCCGCCCAGGTTGGTCTCGGCCTGACGTGCGCCGGCATCGCCGCCTTCCTGGCCGCGCTGCCGACGGGCAAGCTGGTCGACCGCTTCGGGCCGAAAATCCTTCGCCTGGCCTGACCATGTGTGATGAGCGCCGCGCTGCTGCGGCGTTCTTGCTGACAAATGCTGATCGGTTCAGACCGCGAAGGTGTAGCAGCCGCAAAGGATGCTGACGTCGTCGTCGGACGCGGGCCAGGCGATCATCGGGTGGCCGAGGTGGGCGACGAGTGTTTCGCCCGGGCCGTACATGGCGGGCACGGATCGGGTCAGTCCGAGCATTCGCATGATTCCCTGTTGGTCGTCGCCCCCGCACGGCGATCAGGCGTTGAAGCGGCCGTCGAGCACGTGCGGCCGGTCGTGCGGCAGTTTGATCCCGATGAGTCGGTGCAGCGCGGTCAGGTCGGCGGAGTCGAGTGCCGTTCACCACCGAGATGCAGCAAGGCGAGCAGCGCGGCCCGCCGGGCTGGCGCGGGACCGCGCCGCCGGATCGCACGTAATTCAGGCAGCATTGATGCCGAACACCGGGCCGACCCGCTGCCCCGGCGGGCTTCGCATCCCGAGACACATGACCCCGCGACATCCCGGACCCGTTAGCGGTCGCTACCTGGTCAGCGGGTTCCGCGTGATCTCGGCGGCCGGCGGAACATCAACGTTCACCTTCGCCCCATACTCGGAGATGGTCAGTTCCGACCGGTCCCACTGACTGTCACCGGCCGGCTCGCGGAGGTACGCAAGGCGGGCGAGGCGGCCCTGGCTGTCGACAGTCGCCTCGAACGCCACGGCTCGGTCCTGCGACCTGTCCTCCAGCCCGTAGGCTGCTGCGAAGTCGAAGTCGCCCCGGAAGTTGCCGCTGCCGGCCCGCTCCGCCCGGACGATGTGATCCAAGGGCTTGAACAGGCCACGGGCATCCATATCGATGAGCCCGTTGCCCTTGGGGTGCCGTGTGGCGTCGGTATGCACCCAGGTCTTGCCCTCTTGGGCTTTGACCAGCGCGCCGTCCTTCGAGAAGCGGGTGTAGACGTCCTGCCCGATCTGGCGGGTCTCCGTGGTGACCTTCACCCCGTCCTCCAGGACGGACATCGTGAAGACTCGCCAGTTCCTTGATTGGTCCGTCACTCCCACCAGGTCACTGAGTTCCTGCCCATCCCCTCGCGTCACCTTCGCAGTCAGTCGAAAGCTCTCGCGGTCGAGCCGGTCGACCGTCTCTTGGAGCACGGCTGCGGCATCGTCGTGCCGCTCCGGTGTGCACCCGCTCACCACACACACGGCCGCGACGACGAGGCCGAGGACAAACCCGTGATACGGGCGATTACCTACCACTGCCGAGTCCTTCCCCCGCGAAGTGCCAACCCGGGCAGTCATCGGGTGACCCCGAGTTCTCGTCACCCCAGCCCAGGCGGGCGTCAGTGTAGGTGAGGACTCGGCCAGGGGTATCCGAATTACCTACGAGGTGAATTGTCAGCCGCCAGTGGATCAGGTAGTCGCACACGCGGCCTGCATCGACTCGGCCGGCCCCGCGCTGGTCTTCGCCCCGACTGCCCGCCGGGCCGGTGGTGATCAGGCGCGCTCGACCACGATCACCGGGATCTCGCGCTCGGTCTCCTTCTGGTAGCGGGCGTACGTCGGGAAGACCTCCGTCATCGCCTGCCACAGCCGGGGCCGCTCCTCGGCGGTGGCGGTACGCGCCCTGCCCCGGAACCTCTCGGCCCCGACCTGCACCTCCACCTGGGGGTCGGCGCACAGGTTGAGGTACCAGGCGGGGTGCCGCGCCGCCCCGCCGTTCGACGCCACCAGCAGGTAGCGGTCGCCGTCGCGGCCGTAGATGAGCGCGGTGCGCCGCAGCGTGCCCGAGCGGCGCCCCC
Source organism: Micromonospora sp. CNZ303 (assembly GCF_004345505.1). Classification (NCBI taxonomy): domain Bacteria; kingdom Bacillati; phylum Actinomycetota; class Actinomycetes; order Micromonosporales; family Micromonosporaceae; genus Micromonospora; species Micromonospora sp. CNZ303. Next base: position 234,322 of record NZ_SLVT01000009.1, read on the forward strand.
GGGTGGTGATCAGCAGGGCGTCGTAGCCGTGGTACTTCCCGCCGTCGACGCCGTCGCTCGCCACGTAGCGGCGCACGTGGCTGGCCACCCACTCGACCGGGCTGTCCTCAATGGTCTCCGACATCCGGCCAGCCTAGCGGCGTCCCGCGGTGATCGTCGGCCCGTCGGACGGCGCGGAAGCGGGGGAAGGGCACCGGTCAGGGATCGGTGAGCAGCAGCCAGTCGTCGTCGAGCGGGACGACGGTCGCGCCCTCGGGCCAGACATGTGAGCCGGCGGCCGTCGCCCGCGCCTGGTCCACCTGGGGACGGCGGGCGAAGCTCGCCCCGTCGAAGGTCACCGGGCCGTGGAAGCGGGCCCGACCGAAGTTCGCCGCCCCCTCGAAGCGGGCCCGCTCGAACCAGGTCTGGTCACCGAACTCGGTCCACCGGAACAGGGCCAGGTCCGCGAAGCGGGTCTGCCGGAACCCGGCGTAGCCGGTGAACGTGGCGTGGTCCATCGAGACCCCGCTCAGGAAGACCGCCTCGCGGAAGGTCGCGCTGTCGGTGAAGCGGGACGCGTCGAAGCTCGCCGTCCGGTGGAAGGTGACGCCCCGGAAGGAGGCCCGGGCGACGGTGGCGTGCCGGCACGACAGCCCGCCGGCGAGGTCGGCGCGGTCGAAACTGACCCGACCGGCGATCCAGGCGCGGTCGAGGACGATCTCGGCGTCGCCGCGCAGGTCGTCGCAGGCCAGGTCCGCGAAGGTCGCGCCGAGGGAGAGCCGCCCGCGCACGGTCGCGCCGGCCAGGCTGGTGGTGCCGGCGCAGACCGCGCCGGTGAGGTCCGCGTCGTCCAGTGTGCAGCCGGCCGCGTCGAACCCGTCGAGCCGGGCGCCGGTCAGGTCCAGCCTGACCCCCGGCCAGTAGGCGTCGTCGTCCGCGCGCAGGTGCCGGGTCAGGACCCGCTGGGCGGTGCGGCGCACCTCCGCCTCGCGCGCGTCGTCCTCCGGCGCTGGCATCCGCAGGTACGCGCAGAGCACCGCCACGATCGTCTCCCGCTGGGCGGGATTGTCCTGCCCGAGCCGCTCCAGGGCGTGCAGGCCACCCAGGCGTACGGCCGCGTTGTCGTTGCCGAGCAGGGCGACGGCGCTGGTGTACAGCTCAGTGAGGCGGCGCTCGGCGGCGTCGTGCTCGGCGGCCTCGGCCTGCCGTTCCTGGTGGCTGTGCCCGGCCTCGGTGACCGCCTCCGCGTGCGCCTGCACCCGTTCCCGGTGCGCCTGGTCCTGCGCGGCGACGGCCTCCTGATGCCGCTGGGCGCGTTCGCCGATCCACTGTCGCCGGGCGGCCAGCAGCAGGGCGAGCCCGCCGCCGGTGCCGGCGACCACGGTCAGCCCGGTGCGGATGGCGTCGATGCGCAGCGTCGCGCGGGTGTCCGGCTGGGCGGCGCGGTCGGCCTCGCCGAGCAGCCAGTCGAGCACCAGCCAGCCGAGCAGCGCGGCGACCAGCAGCCCGACGAGCACCAGCCACCACGGCATCACCCGCAGCGGCTCTTCGCGGGGCGGTGTCGGGCGCACGGGTCACAGCATGCCACCGCGCCGGGGCCGACGTGGGGCACCGTCCCCCGTGGACGGTGGCTGCCTGGATTGCCGGTTTGCGCTCTCGGCGCGACAAGAGGTTACCGGGCCGTAACTTGTGATTGACGTTTATGGATTATGCCCATCATCATCGTCTCCACGATCGATCGGAACCACCCCCACCCCCGCCCGCCCGGTTCCACCGGGATCCTCCATGGGAGGTGCAGCTTTGCTGTTCCGAAAGATCGTCCCCGCCCTCGCCGTCATGGTCGCCGCCGTGCTCGCCGCCCCCGCCACGGCCGCTGTCGCAGCCCACGACCGGCCCGCGGCCAGCACGGACCGGAGCGCCGCCGACCCGGCCGATCCCGCCGCCGGGGACGGCGTCACCAGCACCGCCGCCGAGATCGCCGTGGCCGCGGCAGGTAACCCCGTCATCGTCGTCGGTGGCCTAAGCGGCATCGCCTCCGCGTACGGGCCGCTGGCCTCCCGGCTGCGCGTCGACGGGTACCGGGTCTGGGTCTACCAGCTGCCCAACCTCGGGCTCGGCGACATCCCCACCTCGGCCCGCGCGTTCAGCAGCTTCGTCGGGCAGGTCCGCGCATCGACCGGCGCGGCCAAGGTCGACGTCGTCGCCCACTCCGAGGGCGGCCTGGTGTCCCGGTACTTCATCAAGAACCTGGGCGGGACCAGCAGCATCGACCGCTACGTCAGCCTCGGCACCCCGCAGTACGGCACGTACGTGGCCAACATCGTGAAGTTCCTCGGCCTGGGCAGCTGCGCCGGCGTCGTCGCCTGCCAGCAGATGTCGATCGGCTCGTCGTTCCTCGCCGGCCTCAACGCGGGCGACGACACCCCCGGCACGGTCCGCTGGACGGCGGTGCGCACCCTCCAGGACGAGCTGGTGCGGCCCGTCGACAACGCCACACTGGCCGACGGAGCGACCAACGTGCTGATCCAGTCGGCGTGCCCCCTGCGGGTCGTCGGGCACCTCGGCCTGGTGCTCGACGGCACCACCTACACGGTGATCCGGCAGGCCCTGCGCGATCAGCCGATCCGCCCCAACTGCTTCGCCCTGTAGCGCGCGGGGGCGGGCGACCGCGCGCCGCCCGCCCCGCGCGCCGCGTCAGGCCGCCTCGGCGAGGGCCGCGTACTCGTCGTCGGTCAGCCGCACCTCGGCGGCGGCCACGTTCTCCTCCAGGTGCGCCACCGACGACGTGCCCGGGATCGGCAGCATCACCGGCGACCGGCGCAGCAGCCAGGCGAGCGCGAGCTGGGCGGGCGTCGCGCCGTGTCCGGTGCTGATCGCGTCCAGCGGACCGCCCGGCCGCGCCAGGTTGCCGGTGGCGATCGGGAACCAGGGGATGAACGCGAGGTCGTTGCGCTCGCAGTACTCCAGGACGGCCTCCGCGCTGCGGTCCGCCAGGTTGTAGAGGTTCTGCACCGAGACGATCGGGGTGACGGCGCGGGCCGCCTCGATCTGCTCGACGGTCACCTCGGACAGGCCGATGTGCCGGATCTTGCCCTCCTGCTTGAGCAGCGCCAGCTCCCCGAGCTGGTCGGCGAGCGGCACCTGCGGGTCGATCCGGTGCAGCTGGTAGAGCCCGATGGCCTCCAGGCCGAGGTGCCGCAGGCTCAGCTCGCACTGCTGGCGCAGGTACTCCGGGCGCCCCACCGGACGCCAGTCGCCCGGGCCGGAGCGGGTCAGGCCGGCCTTGGTCGCGATGACCAGGTCGTCGGCGTACGGGTGCAGGGCCTCCCGGATGAGCAGCTCGCTGACGAAGGGCCCGTAGGAGTCGGCCGTGTCGATGAACGTCACGCCCAGCTCGTACGCCCGGCGCAGCACCCGCACGGCCTCGGCCGGGTCCTTCGGGTCGCCCCAGACGCCCGGGCCGGTGAGCTGCATCGCCCCGTAGCCGAGCCGGTCGACCTGGAGGTCGCCCCCGATCCGGTACGTCCCCGAGGCCTTCGCGGGCTGTTTGCCGGCGTCATTCGTCATGCGTGCATTCCCCATCCTGTCCGTCTCCGGCGGTCGATCCCACCACCTGGAGGCTTTCCCACCGATCGCCGCCCGCACCACCACCGGGGCGGATCGAGACCGGGATCACCCGGGCCGCACGTGCACCGGGGCTGGCAGGTGATCGAGGTGGGCGCGCCGGAAGGGCCGGGTCAGCGGGCACGGTGCTGCGGAAACAGCGCGAGCGGGCCGCAACCGGGCCGGGCGGCCGACGAAGTTGCCCGGAGCACCCGTGCCGGCCGGCTGCCCGTGCGACGCTGGGCCGTGCCGGCTCGACGTCGACCACGGGCGCTCGCCCCGCCGGTCGACCGAGCCCACGTCGCCGCGTGCGGCGCGACGCGGGAGGGGAGCGCCATGACGGGAGTGCCGCAGGTCGACTTCGCGCTCGACACGTACGAGTGCATCGTGCTGTATCCCGGCGCGGCCGGGCGGGCGCTGCCGGCGGAGACGGTGCAGCGGTTGCAGGCCGAGCACCTCGCGCACATGCAGGCCCTGCAACGGCGGGGGATCATCCTGGTCGCCGGCTCGATGGACGGCCCGGCCCGCGAACCGGACCCGCCGATCGGCTTCGGCTTGGCCCGCACCGGCTCCGTGGACGACGTACGCAGCGTCATGGAGGCCGACCCGGCCGTCCAGGCGGGGCTCTACCGGGTGGACGTGCTGACCTTCCTCTGCCCGGAGGGCTCGCTGGACTTCCCGCTGGTCAAGACGCAGAGCTGACCCGCCCGGCGGCGGCCAGGATGCGGAACCGGCGGCGCGGCCGGGGCGCACCCGCCCGCGAAGCCGTCCGCTGGCGTGCCGTCGAGCCGCGTGGACGCACAGACGCCACTCCCTACCGCGACAGTCACACAGGGTGGGCAACCTCAACCGCCGCACCCTCCCGCCGCGTCCCCTTTGCTTTGCAGGCAAATAGGCACCGGCCACGTTCCGTAAGCGGTGCGTATGTGGCTGCAGAGCAAAGGGTTGCGGAAAGGGTGGGTGACGCGATCGAGGTATCCCGCAAAGCCGCTGTTCAGGTCCGTCTGTCGACGGCGGGTGGACGGAAGGGCGCGCTACGTGGCTGGCGGACGGTCACGCAGAGCAACTTCGAGGGCGCAACAGGAGGCGATTACCGGACGTTACCGAACCTGCCCGGTTGGGACGCTCGGTCCGGGTGTCCGGGTGTCCGTGGCGGGGAGCACCCGGCTGTCCGTTCGCGCCGGGGGCGTACGATTCCCCGCGCGCGGTCGCCGATGCCCGCCGCCTCAACGTTCCGGCGTGGGTTCCGCCCGCCGGCTGCGCGCGTGACGCGCGTCGTTGGACAATGTTCCGCAGTCCGCAAGGGGTCGGCCCACAGCCAGACCCGGAGGAGAGACTAGCCTGATGGGCGTGACACGCCGCGCGAAGATCGTCTGCACTCTTGGTCCTGCCACCTCGTCGCCGGAGCGCATCCGGGGCCTCGTCGAGGCCGGCATGAACGTGGCGAGACTCAACTTCAGCCACGGCAGCCACGAGGATCACGAGGCGGTGTACCGGCTGGTCCGCGAGGCCGCCGAGGCTGCCGGTCGACCCGTGGCCGTGCTCGCCGACCTCCAGGGCCCGAAGATCCGGCTCGGCAGGTTCGCCGACGGCCCGCACGAGTGGCGCACCGGCGACTCGGTCGTCATCACCGGTGACGACATCCTCGGCACCAAGGAGCGGGTCTCCTGCACCTACCGCAAGCTTCCGCAGGAGGTCAAGCCCGGCGACCGGCTGCTGATCGACGACGGCCGGGTCGCCGTCGAGGTCACCGACGTCAGCGGCAACGACATCCGCTGCCTGGTCACCGAGGGTGGCCCGGTCTCCAACAACAAGGGCGTCTCGCTGCCGAACGTGGCGGTCAGCGTGCCGGCGATGTCCGACAAGGACGCCGAGGACCTGCGTTTCGCCCTCGGCCTGGGCGTCGACCTGATCGCGCTCTCCTTCGTCCGCTCGGCCGACGACATCAAGCTGGTGCACGGCATCATGGCCGAGGAGGGCGTGCACCGGCCGGTGCTGGCCAAGGTGGAGAAGCCCGAGGCGGTCGACTGCCTGGAGCAGATCGTGCTGGCCTTCGACGGCGTCATGGTCGCCCGCGGCGACCTCGGCGTGGAGCTGCCGCTCGACCAGGTGCCCCTGGTGCAGAAGCGCGCCGTGCAGCTCTGCCGGGAGAACGCCAAGCCGGTCATCGTGGCCACCCAGATGCTCGACTCCATGATCGAGAACTCCCGGCCGACCCGCGCCGAGGCCTCCGACGTCGCCAACGCCGTGCTCGACGGCGCAGACGCGGTGATGCTCTCCGGCGAGACCAGCGTCGGAAAGTACCCGGTGCTGACCGTCAGCACCATGGCGAAGATCGTCACCACCACCGAGTCCGGCTCGATCGGCGTGCCGCGCCTCCAGCACGACCCCCGTACGCACGGTGGCGCGCTGACCGTCGCCGCCTCCTCGATCTCCCGGGCCATCGGCGCGAAGGCCCTGGTCGCCTTCTCGCAGACCGGCGACACCGTGCGGCGGCTGTCCCGGCTGCACTGCGACCTGCCGCTGCTCGCGTTCACCCCGGTGCCCGAGGTGCGCAACCAGCTCGCCCTCTCCTGGGGCGTGGAGACGTTCCTGATGCCGTTCGTCGAGCACACCGACGACATGTTCCGCCAGGTCGACCAGGCGCTGCTCGGCCTCGACCGGGCCAACCCCGGCGACTACGTGGTGATCGTCGCCGGCAGCCCGCCCGGCACCCCCGGCTCGACCAACACGCTGCGCGTACACCAGCTCGGATCGCTGGTCGACGCGGCGTCGGCGCGGGCCTTGCAGTGAGCGACGCGGACGTCGCGGTCGGGCAGGCCGCGGTCGACCAGCTCCTGGAGGTGCTCGACCTGGAGCACACCGGCGGGATGACCTTCCGGGGGATGAGCCCCCCGGTCGGTCCCCAGCGGGTGTACGGCGGCCAGGTCGCCGGCCAGGCGCTGGTCGCCGCCGGACGCACCGTCGACCCGGCCCGCTTCGTGCACTCCCTGCACGGCTACTTCGTGCGGCCCGGCGACCCGGCCGAGCCGATCGTCTACGAGGTGGAGAACGTCCGCGACGGCCGCTCCTTCTCGGTGCGCCGCTCGGTGGCGCTCCAGCACGACAAGCCGATCTTCTTCATGTCGGCGTCGTTCCAGCGGACGGAGGAGGGCCTGGACCACCAGGCCCCCACCCCGCCCGACGTGCCGGGGCCGGACGAGGTCCCGACGATGGCCGACCGGCTCGCCCGCTACCCGGAGCGACTCGGCATCTGGGCGCAGATCCCGCGCCCGATCGACGTCCGCTACGTCGGCGAGCCCGGCTGGGTACGCCCCGGCGACCGCCCCGCCGACCCCCACCAGCGGGTCTGGATGCGCATCGACGGCAAGCTGCCCGAGGATCCGCTGCTGCACGCCTGCGCGCTGACGTACGCCTCCGACCTGACGCTGCTCGACTCGGTGCTCTCCGTGCACGGCGAGGTCTGGGGCCCGGGCGGCGTGGTCGGGGCCAGCCTCGACCACGCGCTCTGGTTCCACCGGCCGTTCCGCGCCGACGAGTGGTTCCTCTACGACTGCTGGAGCCCGTCGGCCTCCGGCGCCCGGGGGCTCGCCACCGGCCGCATGTTCACCACCGACGGGCACCACATCGCCAGCGCCGTGCAGGAGGGGCTGCTGCGCCGCGTCGGCGACTGACCCCGGCGGCGCATCGCCACCGGCCGATCGGTCGAGGGGTGATCGTCCGGGCGGGTCGGTCAGGCGACTAACCTTGCCGCATGCGCCTCTCCGCCCGGGTCGACTACGCCCTCCGCGCGGTCGTCGAGCTCGCCTCGGTGACCGCCGACGCCGGGCCCGGGCGAAGCCGGCCCGTGACCGCCGACCAGATCGCCCGCGCCCAGGAGATCCCGCCGAAGTTCCTGGAGAGCATCCTGCTGCAACTGCGCCGGGGCGGCATCGTGCAGGCCCAGCGCGGCCCAGAGGGCGGCTACTGGCTGGCCCGACCGGCCGGGAAGATCTCGCTGGCCGAGGTGATCCGGGTGATCGACGGCCCGCTCGCGCACGTACGCGGGCAGCGGCCCGAGGAACTCGGCTACCACGGGGCGGCGCGCGCCCTCCAGGAGGTCTGGATCGCCCTGCGGGCCAGCGAACGCGAGATCCTGGAACTGGTCACCGTCGCGGACGTGGCCGGCGGCACCCTGCCGGGTCGGGTCGTCGAGTTGGCCGCCGACCCCCGCGCCTGGACCTGACCCGCACCGCTTCCGGATCGCGCTCGCCGCCGGACCCGTTCCGCAGTTCCGGTGCGCTCCGGGAGCCGAGCCCGCCTGGCCCGGCGCCTGAGGGCCCCGCGGTCCCGGGCCTGGCCTGGTCCCGCATGCCCGCCGGACTCCTCTCCGCCGGGCATCGTGCCCGTCGTCGCCCCGGCCGGGCGGCGTCTGTCGTCTCACTGACCGGTTGGAGGCTTGACCGGGGCACGCCCCGTGCCGCATTGTCGACCAAGTCGATAGGAGATACCGAAAAGTCAGGGGGCGCTCGTGCGCAAGCTGCTGGTCCTCGCGCTGGTCGGGCTCGCCGCGCAACTCGTCGACGGCGCGCTCGGCATGGCGTACGGGCTGACCTCCTCCACGTTGCTGCTGCTCGTCGGGGTGGCGCCGGCCGCCGCGTCGGCGTCCGTGCACCTGGCCGAGATCGGCACCACGCTCGCCGCCGGGGTGTCGCACTGGCGGTTCGGCAACGTCGACTGGCGGGTGGTCGGCCGGATCGCCCTGCCCGGCGCCGTGGGCGCGTTCGCCGGCGCGACCTTCCTCAGCTCGATCTCCACCGAGTCGGCCGCCCCGTGGATGGCCGGCATCCTGTTCACCCTCGGCGCGTACCTGCTGGTGCGCTTCTCCCGGCCGCTGCGCACCGATCGGCGCGGCGGCCGGCTGCGCAGCCGCTTCCTCGGCCCGCTCGGCCTGGTCGCCGGCTTCGTCGACGCCACCGGCGGCGGCGGGTGGGGCCCGGTCGCCACGCCGGCCCTGCTGGTCAGCGGGCGGATGGAGCCGCGCAAGGTGATCGGCTCGGTGGACACGTCCGAGTTCGTGGTCGCCGGCGCCGCCAGCCTCGGCTTCCTGATCGGCCTCGGCTCCGAGGGCTTCCTGCTGCCCATGGTGGCCGCGCTGCTCATCGGCGGTCTGATCGCCGCGCCGATCGCGGCCTGGCTGGTGCGCATCGTCCCCGCCCAACTGCTCGGCGCGGCGATCGGCGGCGTCATCGTGCTGACCAACGCCCGTACGCTGATGCGCTCGGCCGACCTCGGCGGCCCGGCCCGGCCGGCCGTCTACGCGCTGCTGGCCGTCGCCTGGGCCGCCGCCCTGGCACTGGCCGTGCGGGCACTGCTGCGCACCCGCCGCCAGCGCGCCGTCGCCGCCACCGCCCTCGCGACCGTCCCCCCGGCGGCTGCCCCCGCTGGGGACCGTCTCCCGGCGACCGTCGCCCCGGCGGCTGCCCCGGCCGGGGACCGTCTCCCGGCGGCCGTCGCTCCGGCGGCTGCCCCGGCCGGGGACCCTCTCCCGACCTCGGCGGCGGTCCCCTCGCTCAACAACCGCTGACCCCCGCCCCTGCGTCGCCCGCCCTGCCTGCCTGCCTGCCCTGAGGTCACGTCGCGTCGCGTCGCGTCGCGTCGCGTCGTTCGTGTCGTTCGTGTCGTGTAGATCTTGGTAGAAACGTGCCCCTCCAGGGGCCGATTCCTACCAAGATCTCTAGCCGCCCCGGACCCGCCCCGGCCCGGCCCCGGCCCCGGCGGTCAGTGGGGGAGGAGGGCGGTCGCGGCGTCGGTGAGGAGGGTCCACGCCTCGTCGACGTGAACCTCGGTGCTCTGCGGGGAGCCGACGGCCAGGCGCAGCGTGTAGCGGCCGTTCACCCGGGTGTGCGTCAGGTGCACCCGGCCCGTGGCGTTCACCCGGGCCAGCAGCTCCGCGTTGACCTCGTCGTCCGCCGCCAGCCGGAAGCACACCAGCGAGTACGGGTGCGCCCCCACCAGCGTGAACCGGTCGTCGGCGCGGACCCGGTCGGCGAACCGGGCGGCGAGCGCCACGCCCGAGCGGATGTGTGCGCGCAGCCCCTCGGCGCCGTACCAGCGCAGCACGAACCAGAGCTTCAGCGCCCGGAACCGGCGGCCCAGCGGCACCTGCCAGTCCCGGTAGTCGATCACCGCGCCGGACTCGGTGGCGGCGTTGCGCAGGTACTCCGGCAGCACGCTGAGCGCCTCGATCAGCTCCGCCGTGTCGGCCACCCAGAACGCGTCGCAGTCGAAGCCGGTGAGCAGCCACTTGTGCGGGTCGAAGCAGTACGAGTCGGCGTACTCCAGGCCGGCGTGCCCGAACCGCAGCTCTGGGCAGACCGCCGCCGCTCCCGCGTACGCGGCGTCGACGTGCAGGAAGACGCCGTACTCGGCGCAGATCGCGCCGATCTGCGGCAGCGGATCGATCGCGGTCGTGGAGGTGGTGCCGACGGTGGCCACCACGATCGCCGGGACCACGCCGGCCGCCAGGTCCGCCTCGATCGCCGCGCGCAGCGCCGCCGGGGACATCGCCTGCGTCTCGGGGTCGACCTCGACCGGCCGTACGCCGTCGGCGCCCAGCCCGGCGATCCGGGCGGCCTTCTCGATGGACGAGTGGCCCTGGGTGGAGGCGTAGGCGCGGTAGCGGCGGTCGACGCCGACCTCGCGCCACCGGCCGCCGCCGGCGCGGTGCAGCGCGACCAGGGTCGCCACCAGCGTCGCCGAGGACGCCGAGTCCTGGATCACCCCGCCGCCCCCCGAACCGGAGCGGAACCGCTTCGGCAGGTCCAGCAGGTCGGCGAGCCAGTCCAGCAGCACCGTCTCCAACTCGGTGCACGCCGGCCCGGTCGCCCAGAGCATCCCCTGCACGCCCAGCCCGGCGCTGACCAGGTCGCCGAGCACGCTGGGCCCCGAGGTGTTGGCCGGGAAGTAGCCGAAGAAACCGGGGTGCTGCCAGTGCGTCAGCCCCGGCGTGATCAGGGTGTCCAGGTCGGCCAGGACGGCCTCCACCGGCTCGCCGTGCTCCGGCGGGCCGGCGGGCAGCCGGGCGGCCACCGTCCCGGGCGGGTCCTGCGAGGTCACCGGACGCCGCTCCAGCGTCGCCCAGTAGTCGGCGATCCAGTCCACCACGGCGTGCCCGGCGCGTCGGAACTCGTCCGGGGTCATGTGCTCAGCCACGCCCTGAGTCGATCAAGAATCCGGGCCGGGGGCAAGGGAAGCGGCTGGTGCCCCCCGCCACCGGGGACACCCGGAGCAGGGCGGAGAGAGGACGGATTGTCCGCTGAAAGCGCTTGCCCTAGCATCGCAGGTGTGCGGAGCCACCCCTCGACGCCGCCCCGCCGGAGCACCGACGCCGCACTGCCGGCGCCGGAGTGCCGACACCGGAGCGGCGGCGACGACACCGACGCCGCACCGACGGCGTCGGACCACCGCCGCCAGCGCGGCGTCTCCTCCCGCCGGCCCGGGCAGGCCGACGGCGACGGTCGCCGCGCGCCCAACCTCCCCGGAGGACACTCCCCATGCCCGTCACCCACCGCCGCGTCGCGCTGCTCGCCGCAGCCGCCGCGGCCGCACTCGCCGCCGGTACGCTCCCGACCCTCACCGCCTCGGCTGCCGCCGCCGGCTGCCGCGTCGAGCACCGGATCACCAACCAGTGGCCCGGCGGCTTCGGCGCCGACGTCACCGTCACCAACCTGGGCGACCCGGTGAACGGCTGGGCCCTCACCTGGTCGTACGCCGCTGGCCAGCGGGTCACCCAGGCGTGGAGCGCCGTCGTCGACCAGTCCGGCGCCCAGGTGACCGCCCGCAACGTCGACTACAACGCGGTGATCGCCACCGGCGCCAGTGCCGCCTTCGGCTTCACCGGCTCCTGGGACGGCAGCAACCCGGCGCCGACCAGCTTCGCCCTCAACGGCACCGTCTGCACCGGCGCGGTGCCCACCGGCGGCCCGACCACCCCACCGCCGCCGAGCACGCCGCCGCCCACGACCCCGCCACCCACCACGCCACCGCCGACCACCCCGCCGCCGACCGGGGCGGTGCAGATGGAGGACCTCGACCGGGGACTGGTCAGCGTCCGCTCCGGCAGCGGCAACCTGGTCTCCTGGCGGCTGCTCGGCACCGAGACGACCGGGGTGGCCTTCAATCTCTACCGCGGCGCGACCAGGGTCAACGGCAGCCCGATCACCGGGGCGACCAACTACCTCGACAGTGGCGCGGCGGCCGACGCGACCTACACCGTGCGCGCCGTCGTCGGCGGCACCGAACAGGCCGCCTCCGCGGCCGCGCTCCGGTTCCCCGCCGGCTACCTCGACGTGCCGTTGCAGGTGCCGGCAGGCGCGAGCACGCCGAGCGGCGAGAGCTACACGTACTCCGCCAGCGACGCCTCCGTGGGCGACCTCGACGGCGACGGCGACTACGAGTTCGTGGTCAAGTGGGAGCCGTCCAACGCCAAGGACAACTCCCAGTCCGGCTACACCGGCAACGTCTACGTCGACGCGTACACCATCACCGGCACCCGGCTATGGCGCGTCGACCTGGGCCGCAACATCCGGGCCGGGGCCCACTACACCCAGTTCCAGGTGTACGACTACGACGGCGACGGCCGCGCCGAGGTGGCCATGAAGACCGCCGACGGCACCCGCTCCGGCACCGGCCAGGTGATCGGCTCCGCCACCGCCGACCACCGCAACTCCAGCGGGTACGTCCTCGCCGGCCCCGAGTACCTGACCATGTTCGACGGCCGCACCGGCGCGATCCTCTCCACCGTCAGCTACGACCCGCCGCGGGGCACCGTCTCCTCCTGGGGCGACAACTACGGCAACCGGGTCGACCGCTTCCTCGCCGCCACCGCCTACCTCGACGGGCAGCGCCCCTCCCTGGTGATGGCCCGCGGCTACTACACCCGGGCGGTCGTGGCGGCCTGGGACTTCCGCGACGGCACCCTGCGCAAGCGGTGGACCTTCGACTCCAACGCCTCGGGCAACGGCGCCGCCTACGGCCAGGGCAACCACAACCTCTCCGTCGCCGACGTCGACGCCGACGGGCGCCAGGAGATCGTGTACGGGTCGGCCACCATCAACGACGACGGCCGCCTGATGTACGCCACCGGCTTCGGCCACGGCGACGCCCTGCACATCGGCGACCTCCTGCCCGCCCGCGCCGGCCTGGAGGTCTTCACCATCCACGAGTCCGGCAACCAGCCGGCGGCCGACCTGCACGACGCCCGCACCGGCCAGGTCGTCTGGCAGCGGCCGAACAACGGGGGAGTCGAGGGCCCCGGCCGGGGCGTCGCCGCCGACATCCACGCCGGCAGCCCCGGCGCCGAGGTCTGGGGCGCCGGCACTCACATGGGCGACCTCTACAGCGCCACCGGGGCCGTCGTCGGGCGCCGGCCGTCCTCGGCGAACTTCCTCGCGTGGTGGGACGGCGACCCCGTGCGGGAACTGCTCGACGGCACCCGGATCGACAAGTACGGCACCGGGGGCGACACCCGGCTGCTGACTGCCAGCGGCGTGGCGGCGAACAACGGCACCAAGTCCACCCCGGCGCTCTCCGCCGACCTGTTCGGCGACTGGCGGGAGGAGGTCGTCTGGCGCACCAGCGACAGTCGCGCCCTGCGGATCTACAGCACGCCCACGCCCACCGGCACCCGGATCCACACGCTCATGCACGACCCGCAGTACCGGGTGGCGGTCGCCTGGCAGAACACCGCCTACAACCAGCCCCCGCACCCGGGCTTCTTCATCGGCGACGGCATGGCCGCCCCGCCCACGCCCAACGTCTACCTGCGGTGAAGCGACGACCGGCCGGCGGCGGCGCCTCGGGGCACGCGGTCGGCCGGTCGCGGGACGGAAAAGGCACCGGGCCGCAGCCGCGGAATCCGCACAGCTCCGGCCCGGTGCCCCACACCGCGGCATCCCGACCCGTCCCGACCGGGAATGCCGTACCACCACCGAGGTCAAAACTAGGCGGGCCACGCGTCGCCCCGGTGACGCCGACGTGAAGATCGTGTTTCAGCCCTCGCGGCGCAGGCCACCGGCCACGTGCTCGGCGATCAGCTCGTACGAGCGCACCCGGTCGGCCACGTCGTACACCAGCGTGGTCAGCATCAGCTCGTCCGCGCCGGTGCGCGCCAGCAGCTCGCCGAGCTGCCGCCGTACCGTCTCCGGGGAGCCCGTCGCCTGCCCGTCGCGGCGCTGCCGCACGAACTCGCGCTCGGCCTCCGTGTACGGGTACGCCGCCGCCTCGTCGGGCGTCGACAGGGGCTCGGGCCGCCCCGAGCGCAGCCGCAGGAACGACAGCGCCGCCGGCCCCGCCAGCCACTCCGCCCGCTCGTCGGTGTCCGCGCAGACCGCGTTGACGGCCACCATCGCGTACGGCTTCTCCAGCCACTTCGACGGCCGGAAGTGCTGCCGGTACAGCGCCAGCGCGGGCACCGTGTTCTGCGCGCTGAAGTGGTGCGCGAAGGAGAACGGCAGGCCCAGCAGCCCGGCCAGCTGGGCGCTGAACCCGCTGGAGCCGAGCAGCCAGACGGCCGGCTGCTCGCCGAGGCCCGGGGTGGCCGTGATCGGTCCCGGCCGCTCGCCGCTGAAGTAGTTCATCAGGTCCGCCAGCTCCCGGGGGAAGCCCTCCGCCGACAGCCCTTCCATCGTCCGGCGCAGCGCCAGCGCGGTCACCTGGTCGGTGCCGGGGGCGCGGCCGATGCCCAGGTCGATGCGGCCCGGGTGCAGCGCTTCGAGGGTGCCGAACTGCTCGGCCACCACCAGCGGCGCGTGGTTGGGCAGCATCACCCCGCCCGAGCCCAGCCGGATCGTCGACGTGTGCGCCGCCAGGTGCGCGAGCAGCACCGCCGGCGCGGAACTCGCGATCGCCGGCATGTTGTGGTGCTCGGCCACCCAGAACCGGCGGTACCCGAGTTCCTCCGTGCGCCGGGCCAGCTCGGTGGTGTGCCGCAGCGCCGCGCCGGCGGTGGCGCCGGCCGCGACCGGGGCAAGATCGAGAACAGACAGCGGTACGTTGATCACAAGGGTGGCCAACCCGTCCCACCTCGGGTTTGTTCCCCGAGGCGATCCGGCTCACGCGCCTGTCGCGGGCCCGTAGCGCGCTCAGCCCATGCCGCGGGCCTGCTCGAAGATCAGGCTCGTCTGGGTGTGCTGCACCGCCGGGTCCACGGCCAGGTGGTCCAGCACGAAGTCCCGCAGGGCGTCCGCCGAGGCCGCCCGCACGTGCAGCACGTAGTCCTCCGCGCCCGCCACGTGGAACACCGCCACCACCCCCGGCAGCCGCACCGACCGGGCCCGGAACGCGTCCACCGCCGCCCGCTCGTGCGCGGTCAGCCGCACCGACACCAGCGCCTGCAACGGCAGCCCCACCGCCGCCGGATCGACCTCCGCGTGGAACCCGCGGATCGCCCCGCGCTCCCGCAGGGCGCGGGTGCGGGTCAGGCACGTCGAGGGGGCCACCCCGACCCGCTCGGCGAGGGCGTTGTTCGGCAGGCGGCCGTCGGCGGCCAGCTCCGACAGGATCGCCCGGTCGGTGTCGTCCAGGTCGGCGAACCGCCGCACATCATTCGTAGCAAGGGGCATGCAGGCATCATCCATCGAACCTGCCCGCGCTTCCAAGGCCAATTACCGAATCATGTTCGGAACTATTGCCGCCCGTTGGCGCTATGTTCGATCCTTCCAGCATGACGACCGTGGACACCAGAGCCGTGCACGCCGGCCGCGACGACCTCGCCGCCCTCGGCGTCCACGTGCCGCCGATCGACTTCTCCACCACCAACCCGCTGCCGTCGGTCGACGCCGGCGGCGACGCGTACGAGGCCCTCGCCACCGGGGGCACCCTCCCCGCCGGCGGCAGCGCCGTCTACCAGCGCCTGTGGAACCCCACCGTGGCCCGCTTCGAGACCGCCCTCGCCGACCTCGAAGACACCACCGACGCCGTCGCCTTCGCCAGCGGCATGGCCGCCCTCACCGCCACCCTGCTCGCCGCCACCCGGGACGGCAGGCGCCACCTCGTCGCCGTCCGCCCCCTCTACGGCGGCACCGACCACGTGCTCGCCACCGGCCTGCTCGGCACCACCGTCACCTGGGCCCGCCCCGACGAGGTCGCCGCCGCCGTCCGCCCCGACACCGCCCTGGTGATCGCCGAGACCCCGGCCAACCCCACCCTCGACCTGGTCGACATCGCCGCCCTCGCCCGCGCCGCCGGCGACGTGCCACTGCTCGTCGACAACACCGTCGCCACCCCCGTGCTCCAGCAGCCCACCCGGCACGGCGCCACGCTCGTGCTGCACAGCGCCACCAAGAGCATCGGCGGGCACGGCGACGTCCTCGCCGGCGTGGTCGCCTGCGACGCCGACTGGGCCGCCCGGCTGCGCCAGGTCCGCGCGCTCACCGGCGCGATCCTGCACCCCCTCGGCGCGTACCTGCTGCACCGCGGCCTGCAGACCCTGCCGGTGCGGGTGCGTGCCCAGCAGGCCGGCGCCGAGAAGCTCGCCGCCTGGCTCGCCGCCCACCCCGCCGTCGCGCGGGTGCACCACCCGTCGCTGCACGACCCCGCCGGGCTCGTCGGACGGCAGATGAGCGGCCCCGGCAGCCTCCTCGCCTTCGAGGTACGCGGCGGCGCGCCCGCCGCGGCCGCCGTGGCGAACGCCTGCCGGCTGATCACCCACGCGGTCTCGCTGGGCGGCGTCGACACCCTCATCCAGCACCCGGCCTCGCTGACCCACCGCCCCGTCGAGGGGGAGGCCAAGCCGTGCGGGGGCCTGCTGCGCGTCTCGGTGGGCCTGGAGGACGCCGAGGACCTGCGCGCGGACCTGGCCCAGGCCCTCGCCGAACTCGGCTGACCGGAGCCGTCGCCGCCCTCGCTGTCGCGAGTCGGCCGCCCCCGTTGCCGCGAGTCGCCCCGCCGCGGGCGTCGTGGCGCACGGGTGGAACGCCACGGGTGCCAACGGGCCCCGGTGACACCCGTGGCGTTCCACCCGTGGGGGCCGACCGGGCGGCACGGTCAGGACTTCGGGCCGACGTGGTGGTCGAGGGCGGCGACGGCGTCCCGGCGTGCCACGGAGAGGGAGTTGCGGCGGTTCATCCGCCACGCGATGCCGAGCAGGTCCAGCGCCCACTGGCAGAGCCCCATGATGTCGGCCGACTCGTTGACGAACATGTAGCGCGGGTAGACGTAGCTCCTGCCGCGCGTCGTCACCCGGTTGGTGACACGGCACCCGTCGGAGTGGAACAGGCCCCGCAGGAAGTCGCCGGGTCGCGCCGTGAGGATCTCCCGCTGCCAGTCGGCGAGGACGATCTGACGATCGTGCTTCTTGCCGGGACCGTGCTGCGGGAACAGGCACGGCCAGTGCTTGCCGGTGCTCTGGACCGCCACGCAGCCCTGCTTCTGGATCCGCTGGACCTTGTTGGCGAGCACCGCCCTCATCGCGACGTCGCAGGCGTCGATGAGATCAGGCCATGCGTCGGCGCAGTAGACGCGCAGGACGGGAACGCGGTCGGTGGTGACCAGGTGGCCGTCCCCGAGATAGAGGCCCAGCAGGTAGGGATAGGCCGTCGGGTCGGTCGGATTGCCGACATCGGGAAAGCAGCGGAAGCAGCGAGCGGCGGTGCCGAGCATGACCGGCTCGGGCCGGTCCACGCACCAGTGCCAGACGGTGCTGTAGGGCAGGGACAGGTCCCGGGCGACCGACTGGATGTTGCTGCCGCGGGCGCGGAGGGCGCGGGCTCGCGCTCGCATCTCAGGTGGGTGCACCCACGCATCATCGAACAGGTGTATGACAGGTGTGCCGGGAGCGGGATTCGAACCCGCAAGCCCTTTCGGGCAGAAGTGTTTGAGACTTCCGTGTATGCCGTTCCACCATCCCGGCGAGTGCGGCTTACTGTACCCGACTACGCTCGTGCGGGAGCATGGGTGGTAGCCGTGCCGGGAACGATGGTGGGAGTGGCTCGTGGCCGAGATGCAGACGGACGTCGAGCGCAGGCGCGTTCTGATCGCCGAGGACGAGGCGCTGATCCGGCTGGACCTGGCCGAGATGCTCGTCGAGGAGGGCTACGAGGTCGTCGGGGAGGCCGGTGACGGCGAGACCGCCGTCCGGCTCGCCGAGGAGCTCAAGCCGGATCTGGTCATCCTCGACATCAAGATGCCGATCATGGACGGGCTGGCCGCCGCCGAGCGGATCGCGGGCGCCCGGATCGCCCCGGTGATCATCCTGACCGCGTTCAGCCAGCGTGACCTGGTGGAGCGGGCGCGGGCGGCCGGCGCGATGGCGTACCTCGTGAAGCCCTTCCAGAAGAGCGACCTGGTGCCGGCGGTGGAGATCGCGCTGTCGCGTTACTCGGAGATCGCCGCCCTGGAGGCGGAGGTCGCGGGGCTGACCGACCGGCTGGAGATCCGCAAGACGGTCGAGCGCGCCAAGGGCGCGCTCATGACGACGTACGGGATGACCGAGCCGCAGGCGTTCAAGTGGATCCAGCGCACGGCGATGGACCACCGGATGACCATGAAGGAGGTCGCCGAGCGGATCCTCGCCGAGACCGCCGGCGGCGAAATCGCCCAGCCCGCTTCCTGAGGTGCCGCCGGGCGACGCGACACGCCGGGGAGCGCTCCGGGGGGTCCTCGCGGGGCCGGTTGATCGATAGCATCTGATCCATGCGGACCCGGCGGCTGGTGGCGGTGCTCGGTGTCCTCGCGCTGCTGCCGGCCGGCTGCGACCGGGCCCCGGCGGAGCCCGCGGTCGAGGCCGAGCCGCTGCGCCCGCAGTGGCAGCCGCTGACCCTGCCGGCGCCGCCGGGCGCCCCCGGCCGGCCGCTGCTGCGCGACGCCGTGGCCTGCGCCGGCTCGTGGTACGTCGTCGGCGGGCTGGCCGACGCGGCGGGGGAGACCCGGCCGGCCGCCTGGCGCAGCGCCGACGGCGTGTCGTGGACGGCGCTGCCGGTCTCGCCGTCGAGTCACTACGGCCGCCAGCACGTGCTCTACGCGGCCGCGTGCCGCGACGGCCGGCTGGCGGCGCTCGGGGCGAAGAACGGCGGCGCGCACGGCAACCCGCGCACGGGCACCTGGTCGCAGTCGCCGGGCGGGCGGCTGCGGGAGGCGCCGGCGCCCTTCGAGCTGTACGCCGGCCCGCGCGCGGTGAGCGTGGCGCGGCTCGCGGCGGGGCCGGCCGGTTGGCTGATCGCGGGGGCGCGGGTCGACGGGGCGGCGGTCTGGACGTCGCCGGACGGCGAGCGGTTCACGATCCACGAGGGCGTCGCGGAGCTCGCCGGCGACGGGCGGGGCCGGACGGTCGCGTACGACGCGATGGCCGTGCCGTCGGGCTGGTGGGTGGTGGGCGCGGTGCTGCCGCCCGGCGCGACGGCGCTGGCGCCCCTGGCCTGGAGTTCGGCCGACGGCCGGGCCTGGCGGCGGGTGACGCTGCCGGTGCCGGACGGGCGGGGCCAGGCGCAGCGGGTGGCCTCGGTCGACGGTGTGGTGGTGGCCGTCGGCCCGGTGCGCGACGGGTTCGCGACCTGGCGGCTGGCGGGCGACGAGTGGCGGCGGGCCGGCGGGTTCGGCGCGCCCGGTCCGGGGGTGTCCTCGGTCGACGCCCTGGTGCCGGCCGGGCGGGAGCTGGTCGCGGTGACGGGGGACGGCGGTGGTCACGGACTGTGGCTTTCCGCCGATGCGGGGGATTCGTGGCGACTGATGGCCATGCCGGCCCCGGTGCCCGACGGTGGGAACACGGCCGTGGCGGTCGCGTCGCAGGGTGATCGACTTGTGTTGGTGTCTGACGACGGGGAGGCGTCCCGTGCCTGGTCAGTCGGGTTGCCGACCATCGATCGGTAGGGGGTGGACGAGGTTCGACCCGTTACCGACGAAACGAAGGCGAGTGGCTTTCGCGGCCGACGGTTCTTACAGCGATCGTTTCGAATCCGCCACGCCGTGTAACGGTTCGGTCAACCCGCTCCCCTGGGGCTTTCGTCACAGCTCAAAGGTGGGATAGCGTCCGGCCCCAGACCGGCGACGACGGTCTGGTTCGTCCGCCCCCGCAAGGGCCAATCGGCAGCGGGTGGTTCGGACCATGGGACGGAGGAGGGTTCGGGCCTTGAGGCAGAAGCTCGCGCGCGTTATCGGTGGGGTCGCCATGCTGGCGCTCGTCGCCGGCGGCACGGCATGCTCCAGTAGCGACGACGCGGCGTCCGGTGGCGACGCCTGCGGCAACAAGATCGCGTTCTTCGGCGCGCTGACCGGCCCGTCGGCGGCGCTCGGCATCAACGAGAACAACGGCGTCAAGCTGGCGGTCGACAAGTACAACAAGGAGAACGCCGACTGCAAGGTCGAGCTGGTTCCCCTGGACTCGCAGGGCAGCCCGGACCAGGCCCCGCAGCTGGCCCAGAAGGCCATCGACGACACCAAGATCCTCGGCATCGTCGGCCCGGCCTACTCGGGTGAGTCGGAGGCCGCCGGTCCGCTCTTCAACGAGGCCGGTCTGGTGACCATCACCCCGTCGGCGACCAACCCGACGCTCGCGAAGCAGAACTGGAAGACCTTCTTCCGCGCGGTCGGCAACGACCTGAGCCAGGGCCCGGGGGCCGGCAACTACATCAAGAACGTGCTGAAGGCCGAGAAGGTCTACGTCATCGACGACCAGTCCGCGTACGGCGCCGGCCTGGCCGACGAGGTCAAGAAGCTGCTCGGCCCGTCGGTCGTCGGCTCGGACAAGGTCCAGGGCGACGGCAAGCAGGTCGAGTTCTCGGCCGTGGTCACCAAGGTCAAGGCCGCCAACGTCCAGGCGGTCTTCTACGGCGGCTACTACCAGGAGGCCGGCCTGATCCGCAAGCAGCTCACCGCTGCCGGGGTCACCGCTCCGATGATCGCCGGTGACGGCGTGAACGACGCCGCGTACATCACCTCCGCGGGTGCGGCGGCGGCCGAGGGCACCATCCTCACCTGCCCGTGCCAGCCGGCCGCCGAGGCGCGCGGCACCTTCATCGAGGAGTACAAGGCGCTCAACGGCTCCGACCCGGGCACCTACAGCGACACGGCCTACGACGCGGCGAACATCCTGCTGGCCGGCATCAAGGCGGGCAAGACCACCCGCGAGGGCCTGCTGGAGTTCGTGAAGGGCTACAGCGGCGAGGGCGTCGCGGCGAGCTACAAGTTCGTCGAGGGCGGCGAGCTCGACCCGGCGCAGGTCAAGGTCTGGGCCTTCAAGGTCAAGGACGGCAAGGTCGTGCCGGACCAGGAGATCCCCAAGTCCTGACGTCGGTCGCTGCTACGGCGATTGAGTGGTGATCGCGGGCGCGGCCGGGAGCTGTGCTCCCGGCCGCGCCCCACTTTTCTCTCCAGACCCTGATGGAGTGTCCCTTCATTGAACTTCGACGACCTGTTCTCCAACTTCGGGACATACACGACGACCGGCCTGACGCAGGGTGCGATCTACGCCCTGGTCGCGCTCGGCTACACGCTGGTCTACGGCGTGCTGAGACTCATCAACTTCGCCCACTCCGAGGTCTTCATCGCCGGCGCGTTCGCGGCGATCTGGACCTGGAACGGCTTCGGGCTCGACCAGAACTCGCAGGTCAGCGGCATCGGGTCGATCATGTTCTACCTGCTGGTGGCGATGATCGTCGCGGCGATCGCCTCCGCCGGCACGGCCACCGTGATCGAGCGGGTGGCGTACCGGCCGCTGCGTAAGCGCAACGCGCCGCCGCTGGCCTTTCTGATCACCGCCATCGGCGCGTCCATCGCCATCTCCGAGGCGTTCGGCATCTGGACCCGCCGCCGCCCCGAGGGCGCCCCGATCCTGGTCAGCCAGGAGCCGCTGTTCCACGTCTTCGGCGTGCCGATCGACGGGGTGCAGCTGCTCACCCTCGGCGCCGCGCTGGTGATGATGATCGCGCTGGACCTGTTCATCAACCGCAGCCGGGTCGGTCGCGGCATCCGGGCGGTCGCCCAGGACGCCAACACCGCCGCGCTGATGGGCGTGAACAAGGACCGGATCATCCTGATCGTCTTCATCGCCGGTGGCAGCATGGCCGGCGTCGCCGGTCTGCTCTACGACGTACGGATCCAGACCCTCACCTACAGCGTCGGCTTCCTGCTCGGCCTCAAGGCATTCACCGCCGCGGTGCTCGGCGGCATCGGCAACCTGCGTGGCGCGCTGCTCGGCGGCCTGCTGTTGGGCCTGATCGAGAACTACGCCTCCGGTCTGTTCGGCAGCGAGTGGAAGGACTTCGCCGCGTTCGCGCTGCTGGTGGTGCTGCTGATGTTCCGGCCGACCGGTCTGCTGGGTGAGTCGCTGGGGAGGGCACGGGCATGACGACCGTTCTGGACAAGGTGCGCTCCGGCCGCGAGGCGGCCGGCGAACGGTGGCGCGGGGCGCCGCGCTGGGTGCGCTGGGCGCTGCTGGCCGCGGTGATCGTGTTCTTCTACGCGTTGCCGAACAAGGAGTTCTACCAGTACCTCGGGCCGATCCCGACCCCCGGTGCGAACTTCACCCAGGTGATGTTCACCGTCTCGATCTACGTGCTGCTGGCCGTCGGCCTGAACATCGTGGTCGGCTTCGCCGGCCTGCTCGACCTCGGCTACTTCGGCTTCTTCGCCGTGGGCGCGTACACCGTGGCGGTGCTGACCTCGCCGAGCAGCAACCTCAAGACGCTGTGGCCGTGGCTGCTGGCGGTGCCGGTGGCGATCGCCCTGACGATGGTCTCCGGCGTGATGCTCGGTACGCCGACCCTGCGGCTGCGCGGCGACTACCTGGCGCTGGTGACGCTCGGCTTCGCCGAGATGATCCGCATCGGCGCGGTCAGCTCGGAGTTCCTCAGGGGGCAGCGGGGCTTCAACCAGATCCCGCACCCGCCGGGCGAGTTCGCCGACGGCAAGCCGATCTTCGGCGTGCTCGACGCCCGGCCGTACTACTGGCTGGTCCTCACGCTGATCATCCTGGTGGTCATCGGGGTGCGGAACCTGACCCACAGCCGTGTCGGGCGCGCCTGGATCTCGATCCGCGAGGACGAGGACGCCGCGCAGCTCATGGGCGTGCCGACGTTCAAGTTCAAGCTGTGGGCGTTCGCCGCCGGCGCCGCGATCGCCGGCCTCGCCGGCGCGCTCTTCGCGGGTAAGCACAACTTCGTCAGCTCGCAGAACTTCGAGCTGCTGAACTCGATCATCATCTTGGCCGCGGTCATCTTCGGCGGTTCGGGCAACATCGTCGGCGCGATCGTCGGCGGTGGCCTGGTGGCGTACATGATCGAGCGGTTCCGTGGCATCGAGGTGCTGGGCGTCGAGCTGTACGAGTACCGGTTCCTGTTCTTCGGCCTGGTGCTGGTGGTCATGATGATCTTCCGGCCGGAGGGTCTGATCCCCAACCGACGACGTGCGGCGGAGTTCAAGGATCGTCGCAAGGAGGTGACCGTCGGTGAGTGACACCGAGCAGACGCCGGTCGTTCCGGCACAGGCCGGCGCGCCGGCCGTGGAGGCGGTGCCCACCCGGGAGCCGCTGCTGGAGGTCGACAAGGTCACGCTGCGCTTCGGCGGCGTGGTCGCGCTGAACGAGGTGGACTTCACCCTCTACAAGGGCGAGATCCTCGGTCTGATCGGCCCGAACGGCGCCGGCAAGACCACCTGCTTCAACGCCATGACCGGCATCTACCAGCCCACCGAGGGGCAGATCCGGTTCCGTGGCCAGAAGGTCAGCGGCAAGAAGCGGCACCAGATCACCAAGATGGGCATGGCGCGGACGTTCCAGAACATCCGCCTCTTCCCGGAGATGACGGCGCTGGAGAACGTCCTGGTGGGCGCGGACGCGCACAACAAGACGAGCGTCATCTCCGCGCTGTTCCGCCTGCCGCGGTACTGGAAGGAGGAGCGCGCGAGTCGGGAGAAGGCCGAGCGCCTGCTGGAGTTCGTCGGCATCCGCAAGCGGATGCACGAGTTCGCCCGCAACCTCTCCTACGGCGAGCAGCGGCGGCTGGAGATCGCCCGCGCGCTGGCCACCGACCCGGTGCTGCTCTGCCTGGACGAGCCGGCCGCCGGCTTCAACCCGGCGGAGAAGGAGGAACTGCTCCAGCTCATCCGGCAGATCCGGGACACCGGCGTGACCGTGCTGCTCATCGAGCACGACATGCGCCTGGTCATGGGGGTCACCGACCGGATCGTGGTGCTGGAGTTCGGAAAGAAGATCGCCGAGGGGCTGCCCGCCGAGGTGCGGGAGAACCCGAAGGTGATCGCGGCGTACCTGGGGGTGCCGGACGATGCTGCTTGAGATCGACGATGTGAGCCTGCTCTACGGGCGGATCCAGGCGCTGCACGGCATCAGCCTGACGGTGGACGAGGGCGAGATCGTCGCCCTGATCGGCGCCAACGGCGCCGGCAAGTCGACCACGATGCGGGCGATCTCCGGGATCCGGCCGGTCGCCAGCGGCAGCATCCGGTTCGACGGTGAGGACATCACCAAGCTCCGGGCGGACCTGCGGGTCCGGCGGGGACTGTGCCAGGCGCCCGAGGGCCGCGGGATCTTCCCGGGCATGACGGTGCTGGAGAACCTCGACATGGGCGCGTACACCCGGCGCGACCGGGCCGGCATCGCCCAGGACCTCGACCGGGTGCTGGGGCTCTTCCCGCGCCTGGCCGAGCGGCGCAGGCAGCAGGGCGGCACCCTCTCCGGCGGCGAGCAGCAGATGCTGGCCGTCGGGCGGGCGCTGATGAGCCGGCCGAAGCTGCTGCTGCTCGACGAGCCCTCGATGGGCCTGGCGCCGATGCTGATCCAGCAGATCTTCGACATCATCGTCGAGATCAACCAGCAGGGCACCACCGTCCTGCTGGTCGAGCAGAACGCCCAGCAGGCGCTGGCCCGGGCCCACCGGGCGTACGTGCTGGAGACCGGCCGGATCGTCAAGAGCGGCACCGGCGCCGAGCTGCTGCACGACCCGGCGGTCAAAGAGGCCTACCTCGGCGTGGCCTGACCGGCCGTCACCCCTCATCGCAAGGAGTACCCCATGTTCCGCATCAGTAGTGGCCGCCGGGCCGCCCTCGGCGTCACCGGCGCCGCTCTGCTCGCACTCTCGCTGGCCGGCTGCGGCGAGAAGGAGAGCACCGAGCAGCCCGGCGCCGGCCCCAGCGTCACCGCCGCCGCCGACTCGGCGCTGGCCGCGAAGGTGCCCGACGCCATCAAGGCCGACGGCGTGATCAAGGTCGGCACCGACTCGACGTACGCCCCGGCGGAGTTCCTCGACGCCGACGGCAAGACGGTGGTCGGCTTCGACATCGAGCTGTTCAACGCGGTCGCGCAGAAGCTCGGCCTCAAGGCCGAGTACGAGTCGGCGCCGTTCGACGCGATCCTGCCCGGCGTCGACTCGGGCAAGTACGAGGTCGGCGTCTCCTCGTTCACCATCAACGCCGACCGGATGAAGACCGTCAACATGGTCAGCTACTTCTCCGCCGGCACCCAGTGGGCGACCAAGGCCGGCAACCCGGCCAAGGTCGACACCGAGAACGCCTGCGGCAAGAAGATCGCCGTGCAGGTCGGCACCGTGCAGCTCGACGACATCACCGCCCGGTCGAAGAAGTGCACCGATGCCGGCAAGCCGGCCATCACCATCGACCAGTACCAGGCGCAGAGCGACGCCACGGCCGCCGTGGTCAGCGGCAAGAACGACGCCATGCTGGCCGACTCCCCGGTCGGGGCGTACGCGGTGAAGCAGAGCAACGGCCAGCTGGAGGTGCTCGGCGACATCTACGAGTCGGCCCCGTACGGCTACGCGGTCAAGAAGGACCAGGCCGCGTTCGCCGAGGTGCTGAAGGAGGCCGTCGCGGCGGTCATCGCCGACGGCTCGTACGAGGGCGCGCTGAAGAAGTGGGGCGTCGAGGGCGGCGCCATCACGACTCCGGCGCTGAACCCGACCAGCTGACCATGTCGGTCGGAACAGGCACACCCGAACGGGCACGGCCGGAACCCATCCGCGCCGTGCCCGTGCGGCATCCCGGGCGGTGGGTCGCCGTCGGCGTGATCGGGGTGCTGGTGGCCATGTTCGTGCACCTGCTGGTGACGAACAAGGCGTTCAACTGGTCGTTCATGATCGACGAGATGTTCCGTCCGCCGATCATGGAGGGGTTGCGCGGCACGATCGCGCTGCTCCTGACCTCCATGCTGATCGGTGTCGGGCTGGGCGTCGTCATCGCCATCATGCGGCTGTCGGAGAACCCGATCCTGCGCGGCGTCGCCTTCGCGTACACCTGGTTCTTCCGGGCGGTGCCCCGGCTGGTGCTGGCGATCCTCTTCGGCAACCTGGGCATCCTCTGGGCGCGCGTCGAGTTCGGGCTGCCCTTCGACCGGCAGATCGGCGCCCTGTTCGGGGTCGACGACTTCGAGGCGCGGCTGTTCGGCTTCTCCGCCGTGGAGATCCTGACCGGCTTCGTCGCCGGCATGCTGGCGCTGGGCCTGTCGGAGGCCGCCTACATGGCGGAGATCGTCCGGGCCGGCATCCAGTCGGTCGACGAGGGGCAGACCGAGGCCGCGCAGGCGCTCGGCCTGCGCCGGGGGCAGATCCTGCGTCGGATCGTGCTGCCGCAGGCCATGCGGGTGATCGTCCCGCCGACCGGTAACGAGACCATCGCCATGCTCAAGGACACCTCGCTGGTGGCCTTCGTACCGGTCTCCACCGAGCTGTTCTTCCAGCTCAGGGCCGTCGGTAGCCGGACCTTCCAGGTCTTCCCGATGCTGGTCGCGGCGACCGTCTGGTACCTGCTGCTGACCAGCGTGCTGCTGGTCGGGCAGTACTACCTGGAGCGGCACTTCTCCAAGGGCGTCGGACGCAGCGGACGGGCGAAGACCAGGCTGCGGGCGATCGCGGCGGAGAACGGCGGCACGACCGGGAAGGCGGACGGCGCATGACCGAACTGACGGTGCCGGCTGCGGCCGGCGGGGCGGCGGTGGAGTCCGGGCCGATGGTCCGGGCCGAGCAGGTGCACAAGTCGTTCGGGCCGATCGAGGTGCTCAAGGGCATCGACCTGGAGGTCCGCAGCGGCGAGGTGTGCTGCCTGCTGGGGCCCTCCGGCTCCGGCAAGTCGACGTTCCTGCGCTGCATCAACCACCTGGAGAAGATCAACGCCGGTCGGATCTGGGTGGACGGCGACCTGATCGGCTACCGCGAGCGCGGCGGCAAGCTGCACGAGATGCGGGAGAAGGACGTCGCCGCCCAGCGCCGCGCGATCGGCATGGTGTTCCAGCGGTTCAACCTCTTCCCGCACATGACCGCCCTGGAGAACGTCGCCGAGGCGCCGGTGCAGGTGGGCCGCGAGAAGAAGGCCACCGCCCGGGACCGGGCCGCCGCGCTGCTGGAGCGGGTGGGGCTGGGCGACAAGCTCGGCAACTACCCGGGTCAGCTCTCCGGCGGGCAGCAGCAGCGGGTGGCGATCGCCCGGGCGCTGGCGATGCAGCCGAAGCTGATGCTCTTCGACGAGCCCACCAGCGCGCTCGACCCCGAGCTGGTCGGCGAGGTGCTCGACGTGATGAAGGACCTGGCCCGCGACGGCATGACGATGATCGTGGTCACCCACGAGATCGGCTTCGCCCGCGAGGTCGGCGACTCGTTGGTCTTCATGGACGGCGGCGTCGTGGTCGAGTCCGGGGTGCCCCGCGAGGTCATCGCCAACCCCCGGCACGACCGGACGAAGGCGTTCCTGGCCAAGGTGCTCTGAGCGGTACGCCGGCGCGGCCCACCCCGGGCCGTGCCGGCGTCCGTGCCGGTGTCCGCCTCGGGCCGCGCCGGCGTCCGTGCCGGTGTCCCGGAGTGTCGGAGCGGGCGGCTAGAGTCGCTGCCGTGACAGCTACCACGCCGCGCCTGCTTCTCGTCGACGGACATTCCATGGCATACCGGGCGTTCTTCGCCCTGCCGGTGGAGAACTTCTCCACCACGACGGGGCAGCCGACCAACGCGGTCTACGGCTTCACGTCCATGCTGATCAACGTGCTGCGCGACGAGCA
The DNA here is from genome assembly GCF_004345505.1 of Micromonospora sp. CNZ303. NCBI lineage: Bacteria > Bacillati > Actinomycetota > Actinomycetes > Micromonosporales > Micromonosporaceae > Micromonospora > Micromonospora sp. CNZ303. The sequence goes on from NZ_SLVT01000009.1 coordinate 261,890, forward strand.
GCCGACGCACATCGTGGTCGCCTTCGACGTCTCCCGCCGCTCCTTCCGCACGGAGAAGTACGCGGAGTACAAGGCCGGCCGCAGCGAGACCCCGACCGACTTCAAGGGCCAGGTGAGCCTGGTCAAGGAGGTCCTCGCGGCGCTGCGCATCCCGGTGGTGGAGAAGGAGGGCTTCGAGGCCGACGACATCATCGCCACCCTCGCCTGCCAGGCCCGCGACCAGGGCATGTCGGTGCTGATCAGCAGCGGCGACCGCGACGCGTTCCAGCTCGTCGGCGACCAGATCACGGTGCTCTACCCGCGCAAGGGCGTCTCGGACCTGGCCCGGATGGACCCGGCGGCGATCGAGGCGAAGTACGGCGTCCCCCCGGAGCGCTACCGCGACCTGGCCGCCCTGGTCGGCGAGACCAGCGACAACCTGCCCGGCGTGCCCGGTGTCGGGCCGAAGACCGCCGCGAAGTGGATCAACACGTACGGCGGGGTCGACGGGGTCGTCGCGCGGGCCGACGAGATCAAGGGCAAGGCCGGCGACAGCCTGCGGGAGCGGCTCGCCGACGTGATCCGCAACTACGAGATCAACTGTCTCGTCTCCGACCTTGAGCTGCCGCTGCGCCCCGAGGACGCGCGGTGGGAGGGGTGGGACCGCGAGGCCGTCCACCAGGTCTTCGACACCCTCGAGTTCCGCATCCTGCGCGACCGGCTCTACCAGTACCTGGAGGCGGTGGAGCCGGAGGCCGAGTCCGGGTTCGACCTGACCGGCGAGGTGCTCACCGAGCCCGGGGCGCTCGCCGGGTGGCTGGAGACGCACGCGCCGGCCGACACCCCGGTGGGCGTGGCGGCGAAGCTCGACACGGGCCCCAACCGCCGGCACACCGCCTCGGTGACCGGGCTGGCGCTGGCCACCGCCGGCGGCGCGGCGGCCTGGTGCGATCCCGCCACCCTGGAGCCGACCGACGAGGCGGCCCTGGCGGCCTGGCTGGCCGACGCCGGGCGGCCCAAGGTGCTGCACGACAGCAAGCCGGCGGTGCTGGCGTTCGCCGCGTACGGCTGGCGCCTGGAGGGCATCCTGCGCGACACGCAGATCGCCGCCTACCTGGCCCGCCCCGACCAGCGCTCCTACGACCTGACCGACCTGGCCCTGCGCTACCTGCACCGCGAGCTGCGGGTCGACGCCCCGGAGACCGGCCAGCTCACCCTGGAGGGGCTCGGCAACGACGGCGAGGCGGAGCAGAACCTCATGCTCCAGGCCCGCGCCACCCTCGACCTGGCCGACGCGATCGACGCCGAGCTGTCCCGCGACGGCGAGCAGTCGGCGCGGCTGATGGCCGGGGTGGAGCTGCCGCTGATGCGGGTGCTCGCCGGCATGGAACGCACCGGCATCGCCGCCGACACGCACTACCTCTCCGAGTTGGAGGCGCACTTCGCCGCCGAGGTGAAGGCCGCCGCCCAGGGGGCCTACGAGTCGGTCGGCCGGGAGTTCAACCTCGGCTCGCCGAAGCAGTTGCAGGAGATCCTCTTCGGCGAGCTGGGCCTGCCCAAGACCAAGAAGATCAAGACCGGCTACACCACCGACGCCGACGCCCTCCAGTGGCTGCACGCGCAGAACCCGCACCCGGTGCTGGCCCACCTGCTGCGCCACCGCGACGTGGCGAAGCTCAAGACGACCGTCGACGGGCTGCTCAAGTCGGTCTCCGACGACGGCCGCATCCACACCACGTTCAACCAGACGGTGGCGGCCACGGGGCGGCTCTCCTCCACCGAGCCCAACCTGCAGAACATCCCGATCCGCACCGAGGAGGGGCGCCGGATCCGCCGCGCCTTCGTGGTGGGGGAGGGCTACGACTGCCTGCTGACCGCCGACTACAGCCAGATCGAGATGCGGATCATGGCGCACCTGTCGTCGGACGAGGCGCTGATCGAGGCGTTCAACTCCGGCGCCGACTTCCACGCGGCCACCGCCTCGTCGGTCTTCGAGGTGCCGGTGGACGAGGTCACCGCCGACCAGCGGCGCAAGATCAAGGCGATGAACTACGGCCTGGCGTACGGGCTGAGCGCGTTCGGCCTCTCCCAGCAGCTCGGGATCACCGCCGAGGAGGCGCGTGGGCTGATGGAGAACTACTTCGCCGGTTTCGGGGGCGTGCGCGACTACCTCCAGGAGGTCGTCGCCCGGGCCCGGCACGACGGCTACACCTCCACCATCCTGGGCCGCCGCCGCTACCTGCCCGACCTGGTCAGCGACAACCGGCAGCGCCGGGAGATGGCGGAGCGGATGGCGCTCAACGCCCCCATCCAGGGTTCGGCGGCCGACATCATCAAGGTCGCCATGCTGCACGTCGACACGGCGCTGCGCGAGGCGGGCCTGCGCTCGCGGATGCTGCTCCAGGTGCACGACGAGCTGGTCTTCGAGGTCGCCCCGGGCGAACGGGAGACCCTGGAGGCGCTGGTGCGGCGGGAGATGGGCGGGGCGCACCCGCTGTCGGTGCCGCTGGAGGTCTCCGTCGGCGAGGGCCGGGACTGGAACAGCGCCGACCACTGACCGGCGCCGTCCCGTCCTGACCGGGGCGGGACCGCCGCGCGCCGGCACCCGGCCCTGCCCGGGGAGGCGGTAGAGTCCGCCGTCGCCGTCGCCGTCGCCGTCGCCGTCGCCGTCGCCGTCGCACCGTGCGGCGGGCCGTGGTCGGGGCGGGGAGGGCGGGTCCGCGTCGTCAGGCGTCCGGTGGGACGGCTGTGGTCGGGGCAGGGGCGGCGGGTCCGCGTCGTCGTCAGGCGTCCGGGACGGCCGTGCCCGCCGCGCGCAGGGCCGCCGCCAGCCGGTCGCGGACCTCGATCTGCGCGGCGATGCGGGCGTCGAGCACCGCGAGGCGGTCCAGTCCGACCCGGACGCCGGCCGGCGCGGGCGGAGCGGCGGCCACGTCCCCGTCCAGGCAGGGCAGGAACGTCCGTACGTCGTCCAGCGTCAGGCCGGCGGCCAGCAGGTGACGGATGTTGCGCACCCGGCCCACCGCCCGCTCGTCGTAGATCCGGTAGCCGTTGTGGGCCCGCCGGGAGTCGAGCAGTCCGTGCCGTTCGTAGTGCCGCAGCGCGCGCGGGGTGGCGCCGGTGGCCTCCGCCAGCTCGCCGATCAGCATGGTCCGCACCTCCGGGCACCGTTCTACCAGCACGGCGGGCGACGCCGTCACGCGATCACGGCGCCACCGTCGACCGGCAGCACGACGCCGGTGACGAAACCGGCCGCCGGGTCGGCGAGGCGCAGGATCGCCCACGCCACCTCCTCGGGACGCCCGATGCGTCCCAGCGGCGTCCGCTCCACCTGCCACCGGCGCACGTCGACCTGCTGCTGCGGCGTCAGCCCCTGGTGCGCGCCGATCGGAGTGTCGACGGCGCCGGGTGCCACCGCCACCACCCTGATCCCGGCCGGCGCGAGCTCCACCGCCCAGCTGCGGGTCAGTGAGTCCAGGGCGGACTTCCCGGCCGCGTACAGCGAACTGCCCGGCCAGGCCCGCGACCCGACCGACGTGGTGACGTTGACGACGACGCCCCGGCTGTCGGCCAGCGCCGGCACCGCCGCCTGGGTGAGCAGGAGCGGCGCCACCAGGTTCGTCGCCAGGTGGCGCTCGACGGTCTCGGGGGCGAGCGAACCGAGCGGACCGCCGCCCGCCACGCCCGCGTTGTTGACCAGCACGTCGAGGCGGCCGTGCCGCTGCGTGGCGGCGCCGACGATCAGCTCCGCGGCACCGGGAGCGGTGACGTCGGCGACCAGCGGTTCGATACCCGGGTGACCGGCGGCGGTGTCCGCCAGGGGCGCGGCCCGTCGGCCCACCGCGACGACGTACGCCCCCTGGGCGCTGAACCCACGGGCGGTGGCCCGTCCGATCCCGGTGCCCGCACCGGTGACGACGACGATCCTGCGTGGCGCTCGACTCATGGTGCGGATCGTCGGACCCTGCCGTCAGTGGCAGGGTCAAGCGGGCGCGCTCAGCGCTTCAGGGGGTCGTGGCCCCAGTTCATCAGGGACCAGCGCCACTTCGTGTCGCGGACATCGCCGGAGGGGCGCTGCGCCATGTGCCGGCGGACGTAGCCGACGACCTTGCGCATGTGCCGGTAGTCGCCCTCGGAGAGCTCGGCACGCTTGCGCCGCAGCAGCTCGATGATCCTGCGGCCCGACTCGTGCCCGACCGACTCGCCGCCGCCGGAGCGCCCACCCTTGTGCCAGCCGACCTGCTTCGACTCGTCGGTCTCCAGCCACGTCGACAGCTCGGCCGGCTTCATGTTCACCGCCTCGGTGAACTCCCGGTAGGTGTCCCGACCCTCGTCAGCCCTGCTCATGGCGCAGCACCTCCGGTCGGTGTGCGACGTCCCGTCCCGAGTCGTCGTTGCGGATCCGGTACTGCGGGTCGTCCGGCGACGCGTTCACGGCGTGCCCGCGTACGTGCGTCCGTTCGGTGATCTTCTCCTTGACCACGCCGTACGCCCGGCCGCTGTGGCTGGCCCAGGAGACGTGGTCACCGCTGTGGAACTCGCTCTGCTCGGCCATGCGACGCGGGTACCCGGCGTCGATGCCCCGAAACGACGACCCGCGGGCTACGGCGTGATGTCGGCGATCGGCAGCTTGATCTCGAAGGGTTCGACCAGCTCGATCAGCTCCGCGCTGTCGGCGATCAGTTCGTACTGTCGCTCACCGCCCGGCCCGAGCCGATCGCCCCGCCGGTAGGCGTAGAGGTGGACCGGGCCCTGCTCGATCCGCCAGTAGAAGGGGATGCCGGCGGCGGCGTACTCGCCGGGCTTGGCGAACCGGTCGGTGCGGCGGGTGCCGGGCGACACCACCTCGACCGCGAGGATGACGTCGTCCGGCCTGAGCAGCGACCGGTCGGCGGTCACCTCCGTCCGGCACAGCAGCACGTCCGGCTGCCGGCTGGTGTTCGCATTGAGGGCTACGCCGACGGCCTGTGTGGCACGCAGGTGTGCGGGGCAGTGGGTTCGTAGCCACAGCCAGAGCAGGCTGGAAATGTCCTGGTGGCCCAGGGTGGGGGAGGGTGTCACCTGGATGACTCCGTCGACGAGTTCGACGCGGGGGGCGTCGTCCGGCAGGTTGAGCAGGTCCTCCAGCGTGTAGTCGGCACGCTGCTGCCGGATCGGGTCCGGACACCATGGGCCAGGTGGTGTCGCGACGGCGCTCACCGGCTCAGCGTAACCCCGCGGCCCGCCTCGGACGTCGCACTGACTGTCCGGCTCGCGCGGGCGGGTTTCTCGGCGACGAAGATGGCGGTGCCGGGGAAGAGGCGGCCGCGCAGCGGGCTCCACTGCCCCCAGATCCCCTCGTGCCCCTCGGGCCACTCCGGTTCCACCAGGTCGAGCAGGCGGAACCCGGCGCCCACGAGCTCGCGGATCCGGTCGCCGAGCGTGCGGTGCTGCTCGACGTAGGTGGCGTCGCCGGCCTCGTCCTGCTCCACGTAGGGGGAGCGGTCGAAGTACGAGTGCACCGCGGTCAGCCCGCCCTCCCCCGGGTCGTCGAGGAAGATCCACCGCATCGGGTGGGTCACCGAGAACACCCACCGGCCGCCGGGGCGCAGCACCCGGAACACCTCGCGCATGACCGCCGCCGAGTCGGCCACGAACGGGACCGCCCCGAACGCCGTGCAGGCCGTGTCGAACGCCGCGTCGGCGAAGGGCAGCGCCAGCGCGTCGGCCTGCACCAGCGGCACGCGTACGCCGGTGCGTCCGGCCGCCAGCGCGGCGTGCCGCAGCATGCCGGCGGAGAGGTCCAGGGCCACCGGGCGGGCCCCCTGGGTGGCGAGCCACCGCGCGGCGGCGGCGGCCCCGCAGCCGAGTTCCAGCACCCGCCGTCCGGCCAGGTCGCCCAGCAGCCGTACGTCGGCCTCCCGCACGCCCTCCGGACACCAGACGAAGTCCAGGTCGCCGAGGAAACGGCCGTGCTCGGCCTGGTAGTCGTCGGCGTCGGCGTCCCACCAGCGGCGGTTCGCCCGGCGGGCCTCGGCGTTGCCGACCCGGCGCCGGGTCACCCGGCTGTCGTCATCCACCCGCCCACGCTAGCCCCGTGGGCGCCGCGCGCCGGGCGACCCCCGGAGTGCGGGGTACGGCGTCCGGCGCTACCGTTCACCGGTGATGCCCCTGTGACGGACGCGACACCTGCGACGCCTTCCTGCCGATATCTCCGCTTTCGCAGCTGACGAGGCGGCGAGAGGACGGGAGGGCTTGCACGCTGTGGTAATGCAGCGGGTAGGCTAGATGATGCGCTCGCGGATCGTGTGCCTCGGCAGGGAGCAGGTGCGCGGTCTCCGGGACCACTGGCGGAGCCACATCCATGATCTCACGCGATGATCTTTCGGTGTGCCCGGCGACGGATCCGCTGGCGCGAACAGGTCACCGCGACACACCAGCCTGCTGTGACACACCATCCGACCGGAGCAACCGCCCACATGACGAGCAGCATCGAGGCCCCCTCGAGCGCCACCCGGGTCACCCACGACGATCTCGGTTCCGAGGAGGCTTTCCTCGCCGCGATCGACGAGACCATCAAGTACTTCAACGACGGCGACATTGTCGAAGGCACCGTCGTCAAGGTCGATCGGGACGAGGTCCTGCTCGACATCGGCTACAAGACCGAGGGTGTCATCCCCTCTCGGGAGTTGTCGATCAAGCACGACGTGGACCCGGCCGAGGTCGTTTCGGTTGGTGACCACATCGAGGCCCTGGTCCTCCAGAAGGAGGACAAGGAGGGTCGTCTGATCCTCTCCAAGAAGCGGGCGCAGTACGAGCGGGCCTGGGGCACCATCGAGAAGATCAAGGACGAGGACGGGGTCGTCCGCGGCTCGGTCATCGAGGTGGTCAAGGGCGGCCTCATCCTCGACATCGGGCTGCGGGGCTTCCTGCCCGCCTCCCTGGTCGAGATGCGTCGGGTGCGCGACCTGCAGCCGTACGTCGGGCGTGAGCTCGAAGCCAAGATCATCGAGCTGGACAAGAACCGCAACAACGTGGTCCTGTCCCGCCGGGCCTGGCTGGAGCAGACGCAGTCCGAGGTGCGCACCGAGTTCCTCAACAAGCTGCAGAAGGGCCAGGTCCGCAAGGGCGTCGTGTCCTCGATCGTCAACTTCGGCGCGTTCGTCGACCTGGGCGGCGTGGACGGCCTCGTGCACGTCTCCGAGCTGTCCTGGAAGCACATCGACCACCCGTCCGAGGTCGTCGAGGTGGGCCAGGAGGTCGAGGTCGAGGTCCTGGACGTCGACCTGGACCGCGAGCGGGTCTCGCTGTCGCTGAAGGCGACGCAGGAGGACCCGTGGCGTCAGTTCGCCCGCACCCACGCGATCCAGCAGATCGTGCCGGGTAAGGTCACCAAGCTGGTGCCGTTCGGCGCCTTCGTCCGGGTGGACGACGGCATCGAGGGCCTGGTCCACATCTCCGAGCTGGCCGAGCGCCACGTGGAGATCCCGGAGCAGGTCGTCCAGGTCGGCTCCGAGGTCATGGTCAAGGTCATCGACATCGACCTGGAGCGCCGCCGGATCTCGCTGTCGCTCAAGCAGGCCAACGAGGGCTTCGTCGAGGGCGAGGAGCACTTCGACCCGACCCTCTACGGCATGGCGGCGACGTACGACGCCGAGGGCAACTACATCTACCCGGAGGGCTTCGACCCGGAGACGGGCGAGTGGCTCGAGGGGTACGACAAGCAGCGCGAGACCTGGGAGAACCAGTACGCCGAGGCGCGTCAGCGCTGGGAGGCCCACACCAAGCAGGTGCAGACCTCCCGGGCCGCCGACGCCGAGGCCGCTGCCAACCCGGCTCCGGCCGTCACCGGTGGTGGCACCACCACCTCGACCAGCGCGGCCCCGAGCCGCCAGGCCGAGGAGCCGGCCGGCACCCTGGCCACCGACGAGGCGCTCGCCGCTCTGCGGGAGAAGCTCGCCGGCGGCAAGTGACCCGCTGAACGACGACGGGCCCCGTCCCCGCGATCGCGAGATCGCCGGGGGCGGGGCTCCCGTCTTTCCGCAGCCGCTCCGCCCTCGCCGCGCCTACGCACCCGATGCGGGGGCGACCGGTTGCCTCAGGATGGTGCGTTGCCGCTCGGGCGCGACCCGGCGGAAGTCGCTGAGGTAGATCTCGTGATGCCTGCCCACCATCCGCAGCCCGTTGCCCGGGACGAACTCACCGTGCAGCCGCGCCAGCACCTCGGCCTCGTCGTCGAACGAACCGACGTGCAGCGTCTGCACGCACCGCCCCTCGGACAGCGTCGCCAGGCGGACGTCGTCGAGGCGTGACGGGCGGTTCCTGGCCCCGGCCTGCTCGACGGCGGCGGTGCACAGGTCCTGGCCGATCCAGTCCGGGACCATGATCATCAGGGTCCAGTTCCACCGTGCCTTGTCGCGCCGGGCGGTGAACGAGTCCATGTCCTCGGCCCACCACAGGCCCTCCAGGGGCGGGACGACGTAGTCCCGGCCGAGGTCCCGCCTGCTGGCGAACTTCAGCTTGTAGGCCACCGGGTAGAGGGCTTCGATGGCGCCGGTGAACGCCGGTGCGCCGTTCGGGTCGCCGTGGCCGTCGACCATGAGGTACCGCGTGTCGGGCACGTCCACGATCCGGAACTGGCCCCGCTCGGCCTGATAGGCGTCGAGCGTCTTCTTGAAGTCGGTCTTGTCAGTCATCAGGCACCTGGGCTCGGGCGGCGAGCCACTGCCTTTCCGCCTCCAGGAGGCTCAGCGAGTACGAGAAGACCTCCCGCGCCGGGTGCGGGAGGGGGGCCTGCGCCTGCTGCGCCGACCGGAGCGACCCGATGCGGGCCTCGACCCCCGCCAGCCGGGTGCGCAGCGCCTGCGCGTACTCCCGGTCGGAGAGCAGGGGCAGGTTGGCGATGCCGACGAGAAGCGGGTGCCGGACCGGCTGTGGTTGCTCGATGAGCGCCAGCGCGGTGCGCGCCGCGGCCGCCCGGCCCTCGGCGGTGGCGTGGAACACCTGGCGGGACTTCGGGGCGGCGGGAGCCTCGGGACCGTGGACCAGGCCGCGCCTGTCCAGCTTGGCGAGCAGGTAGTAGATCGAGGAGAACCCGACGTCGGACCACTGCCGGATGCCGCGTCGCGCGATCACCTGCTCCAGGTCGTAGCCGTGCCGGGGGCGTTCGATGAGCAGGCCCAGCACGGTCAGCTCGGCGGTGGTCAGCTCCACGTCCCTATCCTAGTACTAGAATAGGGGCCGGGGGGACCGGTCCGGGGTGCCCCCGGTGCCGGCGGCGCGGTGATCATCCGGTTGACTGGTGCCGTGCTGAAGGTGGGACTGACCGGAGGAATCGGGTCCGGCAAGAGCGCCGTGGCGAGGCGACTGACCGAGCGCGGCGCGGTGGTGATCGACTCCGACCGCATCGCCCGGGAGGTCGTCGCGCCGGGCACGGAAGGGCTGGCCGAGATCGTCGGGGCCTTCTCCGAGCGGGTCCTCGACGCCGACGGCGCCCTCGACCGGGCGGCGCTGGGCGCGCTGGTGTTCGCCGACGAGACGGCGCGCCGCCGGCTGGAGGCGATCACCCATCCCCGCGTACGGGCCCGCGCCGCCGAGCTGGCCGCCGCGGCGGCACCCGACGCGATCGTGGTCAACGACGTGCCGCTGCTGGTGGAGGTGGGGCTCGCGCCCACGTACCACCTGGTGGTCGTGGTGCAGACGGAGGTGGCCACCCGGTTGGCGCGGCTGGCCCGCGACCGGGGCATGGACCGGGCGGAGGCTGAGCGGCGGATCGCCGCGCAGGCCGACGACGACCGGCGGCGGGGCGCGGCGGACGTGCTGCTGACCAACGACGGCAGCCTCGACGACCTGCACGCGGCCGTCGACGCGCTGTGGCGCGAGCGGCTGCGGCCCTTTGAGGCGAACCTGCGCGAGCGGCGGGCGGCCGGATCGGAGCACGTCGTCCTGACCGAGGCCGACCCGACCTGGCCCCAGCAGTACGCGCGGCTGGCCGCCCGGATCCGGCACGCGCTCGCCCCCGCCGGCCTGCGTATCGACCACATCGGCTCGACCGCGGTCCCGGGGCTCGCCGCCAGGGACGTGATCGACATCCAGCTCACCGTCCCGACCCTCGCCGACGCGGACGGACCGCTGGCCGAACGGCTCGCGGAGGCGGGCTTCCCGCGCCTGCCCGGCGAGTGGTGGGACGACCCCCGCCCGCCCGGCAGCGGCCGGTGGGAGAAGCGCCTGCACGGCAGCGCCGACCCGGGCCGCCCCGTGCACCTGCACGTCCGCCCGGCCGACGCGCCCGGCTGGCGGTACGCGCTGCTGATGCGCGACCACCTGCGTGCCGACCCGGACCAGCGGTCGGCCTACCTGGCGCTGAAGCGGGAGCTGGCGGCCTCCGCCCCGGACAGCGCCACCTGGACCACCGCGAAGGACCCGTGGTTCGACGAGGAGCACCTGCGCGCCGAACAGTGGGCGGCGCAGACCGGCTGGCGTCCCTGACCGGTCAGCGGCCCCCGGCCGGGGGCCGGGGCGGTGGGACGAGCCGGGGCACCGTGGTGGGCGTCAGGTCGAGCTGGGCCCAGGCGCCGGTGCGGGTACGCAGCTCCAGGCGGCGCAGCGCGCCGGACCGGTCGATCCAGTAGCGCAGCAGCCCCCGGGACGTGCGCAGCTCGACCACGTCGACGGCCTTCCCGGCGACGGTGTCGCCGCGCACCCGCAGGGGGACGCCCCGCCCGCCGGGCGACCGGGCGGCCCGCAGCGCCGCGTCGAGCAGCAGGCCCAGGTCGCCCGCGCGCCGCGGGTCGGCCCTCCAGCCCCGGGCGGGCGGCGGCAGCGGCGGCCGGCCGGGCGATTCCACGGTGCCCGGGACCGTCGCGGCCGGCACCTCCGCCCGGCGCACGCCGGCGTCGTCGACGCGCAGCAGCGTCCGGCGCTCCGGCACGCCGAGGTCGGCGACCGTCAGGTACGCGGCCCGCCCGCTCCAGCTCACCCAGCCGGTTCCGCGCAGGTTCGTGGCGGCGGCGACGGGCGCGGTCAGGGTCACGGCGGCGCCGCCATGGGCGCGCAGCCGGGCGGCCAACCGGTCCAGCCGGCCCCGCTCGACGGCGGTGAGGGCGCGGGGCTGCCCGGGACGGCCGCCGAGAGCGTCGACCGGCCGCAGCGTGGGCCGGTCGGTCCGGTTCAGCTGCACGGTCACCGGGCCGACGCCGGCCAGCCCGGTCTCCAGCCGGTGCAGCCGCGCGTCGTGGTCGAGCCAGTAGCGGGGAAGCCCGTCCGGGGCCGGGACGGCGGGGCCGGGCGGCGGTGCCTGGAGGATGTCGACCGGCGTCGCCCCGACCGTGGCCCCACCGATCCGGCGCGTGGCGTCGGCCGGCGGCTCCGGGCGGTCGGAGGCGAGGCGGAAGAGCAGGTCGAGCACGGCGGCCAGCCCCTGCCCGGCGGGCGGGTCGTGCAGGCGCCAGCGGTCCGCCGGCGGCACCAGCGGGGGCGGCGCGGGGGTCGGCACCGCCGTCGGGTCGGGGCGCAGCAGGACCACCGTCGGGGTGGCCTGGAGCAGCCCACGCTCGGCGCCCGCGCCGGGCCCGCCGACGTCGAGGTAGACCAGCGGCCGGGACCAGTCGACCCAGCCGACCAGTTCGGTACGCGCCGCGCCGCTGCCCGCGGTCACGCGTACCCCGGCCCGCAGGTCCCGGTAGTTGGTGACCCGCATCGCGGCCAGTCGCTCGCGCTCGTCGCCCGTCAGTGCCCTCGGCTGCTCCGGCCGCTCGGGCGCCCAGCTCGCCAGCCCCACGACCAGCGCGGCGGCGGAGAGCACGGCCACGGCCGCGAGCACCAGCAGGACGGTGCGCCGACGGCCGGTCACCACCCGTGGGATGCCGCCGGTGTGCGCGTCGTCGTGCGTCGGTGGGCCCTGCGGCGGGTCGGGCGGGCCGGAGCGGGCGGCGGAGGTCTCCACGGGAGGTTGAACGGGATTCACCCCCGTGGGGTGACGAGCAGGGGCGCTCGCGGCGGCCGGTCAGCGCCTCACGCGCGACCACGTCGGGTGCGCACGCCGGGAGTGCCGGGTGCTGCGACCCCTGTGCCGGGGGCGGGCCGGCCGTGACGGCCTGGCCACCTGCCCGGTCGGCCGCCGCGAGCGGCCTACACGGAGAGCGTAGTCCGGTGAGATGCGCCACACAATGCGAATATTGAAGCCGATCACGGACCGGGCGTAGTCGCGCCGCGGTGTCGGACCCCCGGCGTACCGTTGGGGTCATGGCGCTCGACATTCCCCGGCTCGACGGCCGTTTCCAGGTCGTCAGCGAGTTCCAGCCGGCCGGCGACCAGCCGGCGGCCATCGACGACCTGGAGCGTCGGGTCCGACGCGGCGACCGCAACACCGTGCTGCTCGGCGCGACCGGCACCGGCAAGAGCGCCACCACCGCGTGGCTGATCGAGCGGGTGCAACGGCCCACGCTGGTGCTGGCGCCCAACAAGACGCTCTGCGCGCAGCTGGCCAAGGAGTTCAGCGAGCTGCTGCCGCACAACGCGGTCGAATACTTCGTCTCCTACTACGACTACTACCAGCCCGAGGCCTACATCCCGCAGACCGACACCTACATCGAGAAGGACTCCTCGATCAACGAGGAGGTCGAGCGGCTGCGGCACTCGGCGACCATGTCGCTGCTCACCCGCCGCGACGTGATCGTGGTGGCCACCGTCTCGGCGATCTACGGCCTGGGCACCCCGGAGGAATACCTCGACCGCGCGGTGCGGGTCGCGGTCGGGCAGGAGCTGGACCGCGACCAGTTGCTGCGCCGGCTGGTCGACATCCAGTACACGCGCAACGACATGGCCTTCAACCGGGGCACCTTCCGGGTCCGCGGCGACACGCTGGAGATCATCCCGGCCTACGAGGAGCTGGCCGTGCGGATCGAGCTCTTCGGCGACGAGGTGGAGAAGCTCTACTACCTCAACCCCCTGACCGGCGACGTGGTCAAGGAGGTCGACGGGCTGGTCATCTTCCCGGCCACCCACTACGCGGCCGGGCCGGAGCGGATGGAGCGGGCGATCCGCGACATCGAGGCCGAGCTGGCCGGGCGGCTGGCCGAGCTGGAGCGGCAGGGCAAGCTGCTGGAGGCGCAGCGGCTGCGGATGCGCACCACCTACGACATCGAGATGATGCGCCAGGTCGGGTTCTGCTCCGGCATCGAGAACTACTCGATGCACATGGACGGCCGGCTGCCGGGCAGCCCGCCGCACTGCCTGCTCGACTACTTCCCCGACGACTTCCTGACGGTCGTCGACGAGTCGCACGTGACCATCCCGCAGATCGGCGGCATGTACGAGGGCGACGCGTCCCGCAAGCGGATGCTGATCGACCACGGCTTCCGGCTGCCCAGCGCCGCCGACAACCGGCCCCTGCGCTTCGACGAGTTCCTGGAGCGGGTGGGCCAGATGGTCTTCCTCTCCGCGACGCCCGGCCCGTGGGAGCTGGAGCAGGCCCAGGGCGAGTTCGTCGAGCAGGTGATCCGGCCCACCGGCCTGATCGACCCGGAGGTCGTCGTCAAGCCCACCAAGGGCCAGATCGACGACCTCATGCACGAGATCAAGCTGCGCACCGAGCGCGACGAGCGGGTGCTGGTCACCACGCTGACCAAGAAGATGGCCGAGGACCTGTCCGACTACCTCCTGGAGAACGGCATCCGGGTGCGCTACCTGCACTCCGAGGTCGACACGCTGCGCCGCGTGGAGCTGCTGCGGGAGTTGCGCAAGGGCGACTACGACGTGCTGGTCGGCATCAACCTGCTCCGGGAGGGTCTCGACCTGCCGGAGGTGTCGCTGGTCGCCATCCTCGACGCCGACAAGGAGGGCTTCCTGCGCAGCGGCCGGTCGCTGATCCAGACCATCGGCCGGGCGGCGCGGAACGTCTCCGGTCAGGTGCACATGTACGCCGACAAGATCACTCCGTCGATGGCCGAGGCGATCGGGGAGACCAACCGGCGGCGGGACAAGCAGATCGCGCACAACGAGGCGCACGGCATCAGCCCCGAGCCGCTGCGCAAGAAGATCCACGACATTCTCGACGACATCTACCGCGAGGCGGAGGACACCGAGAACAGCCGCGTCGGCGGAGCCGTACGGCAGCTCTCCCGTGGCAAGGCGCCGGTCAAGGAGACCCGCAGCCGCGCCCGTACCGGCGGCGCCGGGCCCGCGCGGGAGGGGATGGCCCGGGCCGAGCTGGCCCAGCTCATCCAGGAGCTCAACGACCAGATGCTGGCCGCGGCCCGGGAGCTCCAGTTCGAGCTGGCCGCCCGGATCCGCGACGAGGTCGCCGACCTGAAGAAGGAGCTGCGCGGCATGGACGCCGCCGGGGTGAAGTGAGCGGCCCGGGCCCCGCCTGACCTGGTCGGCGGGGCTCGGGCCGACCCATGCGGCCACCTGGCCTCTGATTGCGGTACGCGAGCAAGCTATTGCGCTGAGTGATCGTCCTGCCCTACTCTCCCTCGGTGGGGAGGCTGGGGATGCCGTTGCCAACGAGTCCGGTCATTCGTCGCGCCCGGCTGGGCGCCGAGTTGCGTCAGCTGCGCCGGCGGGAGGCGCTGACCCTGGAACAGGTCTGCGACCGGCTGGGTTGGGCCTCCACCTCGAAGCTGTCCCGCATCGAGCTGGGGCAGAGCCGGCCGGACCTGGCCGACGTGCTCGACCTGCTCGACGTCTACGAGGTGCCGCCGCCGCAGCGCGACGCGCTCATCGTCATCGCCCGCGACGCCGCGACCAGCCGGGGCTGGTGGAAGGCGCTGGGGGAGATGGGCGAGCGGCAGCGCACCTACGCCGAACTGGAGGCGGGCGCCGCGAGCATCGTGGAGTACCAGCCAGCCGTCGTGCCCGGCCTGCTCCAGTCGCCCGGGTACGCCCGCCAGCGCATCGAGGCCGGCCGGCTGCTGTACCCCGAGGTCAACGTCGAGGCCGACATCCGGGCCCGGCTGATGCGTCAGGACGTGCTGCGCCGCGCCGACCCGCCCCGCTACACCGCGCTGCTCGACGAGCGGGTCTGTGACCAGGCAGACGTGTCGCCCGAGGTGTGGCGGGAGCAGGTGGCGCACCTGGCCGCGTTGGCCGACCTGCCGCACGTGACGGTCCGAATGGTGCCCTGTGCCGCCGCGCCGCGCGCCGGGCTGCATCCGCTGACCGGCTACTCCAGCTACGTGTTCCCCGACCCGGCTGATCCGCGTACGGTCATGCTGGAGACGCTGACCGCCGACCTGCGGTTGGTCTCCGAGGCTGACGTCACCCGCTACGAGCGGATGAGCGACTGGCTGGCGTCGGTGGCCCTCGGCGACGACGAGACGCTGGCGCTGCTGCGGGACCGCGCGGCTGGGTCGGCCAACGGCCGCCACGAGTCAGAACCGGCTGTCTCCCCGCAGGGCGGCTGAGCTGACTCCCGGAGAACGCCCGTTGAGGCCTGGCGCGAACAGTTGACTCGATGGAATGGGCCGTGGTCGCGCCGACCAATGGAGTCGGGAATCGCAGATGGTTCGGTTCGCCTGACGCCCGCCGGACGGCGGGATGGTGTTATCGACGGGCTTCGTCGGCACCCGGTTCGACAGAGCGTTGAGGCCTCTTGCTGATTGTCGGCAGGGGCGGCTTGCGATAGTGGGAATCCCGGTGGATCTGCGGCCGGGGCGAGGGTCTCCTTTTTCGGCCTTGCCAGCGGCCCTTACCGTACGAATCGATTGAAATCAATATTGACCTGATTCTGTGGAGGCAATAGGTTTCTTGTGTCCGGAAACACCGGCGCACCCACAGGAAACGGGGGCTAGATGAGGTCTGTAATCAATAGGGCGACCCTGGCGAAGGTCGCGGTCGTGGTCACCGCCGCCACCAGCGTCGCCGTGGTGAGCGGTGGGCCGGCGTCCGCCAGTTGCAGCCACGGTTACGTGGACAAGGAGCTGACGAGCGGGCAGGTGATCGGCGCCGGGACGACCGGTCTGGCGGTGCGTACCGGCCCGCACCTCTCCTGCGGCTTGGTGGGGCGGGTTCCTACCGGCCACTGGGTGACCTACCTGTGCCACGTCTATGGCGATGTCGTGAATTCGACCAACCGTTGGGTCCGGATCCACTACAACAACGGCGGGCCCACGTCCATCGACGGCTGGGCGGCGGAGGATTACCTCAGCGAGGCGTCGGTCTCCGGCTGCGGCTAGAAACACCTCGCAGGCGGTCGATTGGCGCGAATGACGCCACGGCTTGAGATCGCGGGATGACGAAGGCCTCCGGTTGTGAAGTGGAACCGACAAGGGACCGCTCCGGCAATCCGGAGGCCTTCGTCGTGCACGCCTGTCAGGGCGATGGGCTGCGCCGAATTGTCGCGGGCGCTCGCCGCCGGGCTGAGCCAGGCTCACAGGTGGCGGCGGAAGCCGCCCTCCGAGTCGATCACCTGGCCGGTGATCCAGTCGGCGTCGGACGAGCAGAGGAACCGGACCAGCCGGGCGGCGTCCTGCGGCGTGCCCCAGCGCCCGCTCGGAAAGAGCTTGGCGACCTCGGCGTACGCCTCGGGCGAGGCGTATCCGGTGTCCGTCGGGCCGGGGTGGACGCAGTTGACGGTGATGCCCCGTGGCATCAGCAGCGGGGAGAGCTGGAAGGTTGCGTTCTCCACCGCCGCCTTGCTGACCGCGTAGGCGAGGGTCTGCGGCATCGGGCCGAGGCGCTGGCCGGTGGAGAAGAGCACCAGCCGGCCACCCGATCCGGCGGTGAACGCCTCGGCGAACGCTTCGGCGAGCAGCAGCGTGGCCCGCACGTTGACCAGCAGGTGCCGGTCGATCTCGGCCGGATCCAGCGCGCCGAACGGCGTGTCGGTGCAGTAGGCGTGCACGGCGATGACCGCGTCGAGCCGGCCGTGCCGGCGTAGCGCCTCGGCGACCAGGTTGGCGGGCGCGGCCGGGTCGAGCAGGTCGGCGCGGACGTGTCCGGCGTCGCCCAGCTCGCCCAGCAGGGCCGGCACGCCCTCGGGATCGCCGCCGTAGGGCTGGGCGTCGTCGAACTCCGGCAGGCCGGTGAGCAGCAGCCGCCAGCCGTCCGCGGCGAGTGTGCGGGCGACCGCCGCGCCGATGCCGATCCGACGACTCACGCCCGTCACGAGGGCCACCCGCTGCGTCATGGTGGGCAGTCAACCGGCGTCGGCGACCGGGCGCCAGCGGATATCTCCGCGCGGCAACCGGGCCCGGCGCCCCCTAGTACTGCAACGGCAGTTGGTCAGGGGTAGCCGCGTCGTCGGTAGTGGCAGGTTCGGGCTTGGTGTTGGCGTCGTCGGCGCCATCGGGACCAGGCCC